>CAZQIJ010000833.1:0-1502 GCA_964592955.1 uncultured Anaerolineaceae bacterium | reverse complement strand
CCCCTCTCCCCAACGCTGCGCTGGGCGAGGGGGAAATGCCGACGGTTGCGGTGCCGGGGGACTGGCCGATACCCTGCCACAAGCCCCATGCTTCTGACTTTGCAACAGCCCTGACGCGTGATGAAGAAAGGGGGTGGTTTTGAGTGAAATCTGGTGAAACTGTCGTTAAGCCTGCTGGACACTTGCATTAAAGGCGGTTAGCTGTTATAAATCTCAGTCACATGGAAGGCTCATCCACCTCATTATGCTTTCCGGGTTTGAGAGTTTTATCGTAACAGTTGTTGGTTTGCTGTCAGGTCTCAGCGTCACTTGCATGCAAATGGTTTTTGTGGGGATTCACGTTATGGTGGGCACTGCCGCATTTCGCCCTGGCCACGTGCCAGCCGCGATGTTTCGCTTTCCAACCCATACCCTCTGTATAGGTACACACCCCCTGCCCACTTCGTCAGTTTGGCCTGCTGTTTGCGCGCGGCCCTACCCCGCGTCAGCGTTGGTATGGGCCTGCGGTGGCCGTTTGCTTTCCCAATGGGTGTTCTCTGCGTTACGGCGCAGTCACTACGCACACCACGGTGTGCGTGTTTTCATTTCAAAAGTTTACATGAGGAGCAAAGATGAGTAACAAATTTATTCGTCTCAATGTTGCTGTGCTGCTGCTGGTGATCCTTGCAACCAGCATCAGCCTGCCGAGCGCCGCCCAGCGCAACGCACAGCGCATCCCCACCGAACCCCGCAGCGGCGTTGAGCTGTCACGGGTACGCGCGCGCGACCTGCTGTCCCAGACGAAAGTACTGGCAGATGGCCGCGTGGAAGTGATCGTAACGCTGTCCAGCGCACCGGCAGTGGAGGCCTACCTGGCCACCGACCGCCGCGCCCCGCGCGCCCAGCGTTTGGCCGCAGCAGCACCGCAGCGCGCAGCCGTTTTCGCCCAGCAGCAGGAATTTGCGGCGGCGGCAGCGGGGGTGAACGCGCAGGTGGTGAACCGCACCTACTTCCTCAGCAACACGCTGACGATGGCGGTTGCCCCGTCGCAGTTGGCCGCAGTGGCGGCGCTGCCCGGCGTCATTCGGGTTGACCCGAACTACGTCGTGCGCCGTAACGACACCACCAGCACACCCCTCATCGGCGCAGACGATGTGTGGACGGCTGGCACGGGCACCGGTTTCACCGGCGCGGGTGCAGACGGCAGCGAGATCGTCGTGGGTATCATCGACAGCGGTATCGACTATACGCACGTCAACTTTGGCGGTGATGGCACCTACAACACCGACAACACCGTGCTGACCGATGGCGACACCTACGGCACCTACCCCATCGCCACTGTTGGCGACCAGAAGGTTGTAGGCGGCTGGGACTTCGTGGGCGATGCCTATGATGCGTCTAACGAAGACCTGGCGACCCCGGATCCTGACCCCGATCCGATTGACTGCACCATCGAGGATGGCGGCGGTCACGGCACGCATGTGGCGGGCATCTTGGCCGGCAGCGGGTTTCAGAGCAGCCAA
>CAZQIJ010000832.1:0-1503 GCA_964592955.1 uncultured Anaerolineaceae bacterium | reverse complement strand
CCATCGCGCTGTACTCCAGCGCCAACCCAATCGTATACCCCCCCATGCCGAAAAACATCGCATGGCCAAACGACAGCACACCCGTAAACCCAAACATCAGGTTGTAGCTCATCGCCAAAATCGACAGGATAAACAGCTCAATAAAGACCGCCTGCCATCGCACAGATTCGCCGCGCATAATCATCCGGTCCCCGCGCGGCACACCATACGGGCTGGAGTCGGTCAGGCTGGCCACAATAAATGGAAATGCCACCAGAAAAACCAGCACCAGCGCCGGCAGCCAGTTTTCCCGCAGTGTACGCAGTGTCGCACTGTTCATTTTACACTCCCGAATAACCCGCTCGGACGCAGCAGCAGCACCAGAATCAGCAGCAGCATGGGCGTAATGCTCGGCAGCGCCGTGAAATCCGTGCCAATTGCCGCCTGCTGCGCCACCGCCACCGCCAACCCCACCATCACGCTGCCCGCCGCCGTGCCTTCGTAACTGCCCATCCCTCCCAGCACCACAACCGCAATCGCAGACAGCAGAAATGCCGACCCCAGTGATGCCGAAGCCCCCAGGAACGGTGCCGCCACCGCGCCGCCAAAGGCCGCCACCGCGCACCCCAGCACAAACACGCCGGTAAACACCAGCCGCACGTTGATGCCCAGCGCCTCCACCATCTCGCGGTCTTCCACCCCCGCGCGGATAATAATGCCGATCCGTGTTCCACGCAGCAGGAACGCGATGCCCACAATCAGCGCCACCCCCATGCCTATCACAAACAGCCGGTACACGCCGAAATCCTGCCCAAATAACTCAAACTGCGCCGAACGCACCCCAAACATATCCGTCCAACTGTACGGCGTCGTAGACCAGATCGCCTTGATGATCTCCGCCATCACCAGCGACACCCCAAACGTCAGCACCAGTTGGAACACCGGGCGCGCATACAGCGGGCGCAGCAGCACCGCCTCCAGAAACCAGCCCAGCACCCCGCCCGTCGCAATCGCCGCCAGCACCGCCACCACAAACCGCACATTTGGGTCAGGGATCGCGGCGGTCACATCAACCAGGCCGCCACCATGCTGCACGTCATACGCCGCATAAGCCCCCACCATGAAGAACGCGCCCTGCGCCAGCGTCAGAATATCCATCAGCCCGAAGATGATCGACAGTCCAGACGCGATCAGAAACAGCAGCATCCCCTGGAACAAACCGGAAAGCACCGTAATCGAGAACGTCGCCAGGTTGCCGTTCGCCAGCACAAACCCCGCCGCCAGCAGCAGCACCAGCACCACCCCGATCAGTACAGACGGCGGCGCGTCTCGTAAAAAATTCCTTGCCTGCAACTGCATCACGCCACCCCCAGATACCGCTGTATCAGCGCGTCATTACCCATCAGATCTCCCATTGCGCCGCTCATCACGCTGTGACCATCATCGATAATCACAAAACGGTCAGCCAACCGGCTCGCCACCCTGAAGTTCTGCTCCACCAGCAGCACCGTCGCCGTCTCTGCC
>CAZQIJ010000831.1:0-1503 GCA_964592955.1 uncultured Anaerolineaceae bacterium | reverse complement strand
GGGTGTAGCCCTGGAAGGCCCCACCGATCAGGCCGCCGTACCAGTGCACATCCTGCAGGACGCCGTCGCGGTCATCTGGCGCGCGCACGCCGAGATCGGCTTCATAGCGCGCGTGCCACGCATCTGGCAGATCCCGGACTTCAAGCGACCCTTCGAGCAGTTGCAGCTCAAATTCAAAGCGCAGCATGACATGCAGGTTGTAGGTCACCTCGTCTGCCTCCACACGGATGAGCGAGGGCTTCACGCGGTTGATGGCGCGGTGGAACGAGTCCGCAGAGATGCCGCCGAGCTGTTCCGGGAAGACGCCCTGAAGCTGCGGGTAGTAATGCTCCCAGAATTCGCGGCTGCGCCCTACGAGGTTTTCCCACAGGCGGGACTGACTCTCGTGGATGCCGGCAGACGTGCCATGCGCGAGCGGCGTGCCCTCGAAGGCCATGCTGATGCCCTGCTCATACATGGCGTGGCCGGCTTCGTGGAGCGTGCTGAAGAGGGCGTCGCTCACATCGTGCTCGTTGAAGCGCGTGGTGATGCGCACATCGCCCAGGGAGAACTTGGTCATGAACGGGTGATGGGTTTTATCCTGGCGACCGCGCGCGAAATCGTAACCGTAGGCACGGATGATGTGTTCGCCGAAATCCTGCTGCTGCTGTTCCGGGAAGAACTGGTGCAGCGGCGAATCGTCCGCCGGGTTCTGCGCCGTGATCGCCTTCACGAGGGGGACGAGCTGCTCGCGCAGTTCGGCGAAGACGGCGCGCACGGACTGCGCCGTCATGCCGTAATCCGAGATGTCGATAAGCGGGTCTGCGATGTGGGTGTAGCCTGGGAAGTAGTCTGCGGTGCGGCGGCTGAGGTCCAGGGTCTTTTCCAGCATGGGGCGCACTGCGGCGAAATCGTTGGCAGGGCGCGCTTTTACCCAGGCGTCATAGGTCGCGGAAATATGTTCGGTCATGGCTGCGATGAACGCGGAAGGGACGCGCGTGAGCCGTTCGTACTGCCGCCGCGTCACACGGATCAGCGATGCGTCGTCGTGATCGTAGGGCAGGCTTTCTTCGTAGGGGCGCAGGTCGTCCAGCAGCCTGCCGATTTCAGGGTCGATGCTGTGTTCGTGCGCCATCCCCGCCAGCAGTGCAGACTGGCGCGCGCGCGCTGGCCCACCACCGGGCGGCATATAGGTCGATTGATCCCAGCTCAACAGAGATTGGATGTGCGTGAGGTCAAAGCCGATCATCAGACGCTGCTTAAGCTGTTGTAGTTTCTCTTGCATGTAAGGCTCCACCAAGTCCATAAATGTTTAGTGAATGATAACACCAGCGCGCAGCGTTCACAACCTTCGGGCGCAGGGGTTCGATGGCTGCGGTGTGACGCTGCGGTGACGGGCGGCGGGTTATCGCCACCTCGTGTGGCAGCCACCTCGTGTGGCAGCCACCTCGTGTGGGTGTCCCGGCGTGCGGATACGAAAAAAGGGGCGTGACGACTCAGGCAGGCAGTTGGGGGGCGCTGCCC
>CAZQIJ010000830.1:0-1505 GCA_964592955.1 uncultured Anaerolineaceae bacterium | reverse complement strand
AGCAGCTGGGTGCCAGCGCGCGCTCCCTGCGACGCCGTGAACTGATTCCCGGCCTGGCCCAGCAGCGCCCCGCCTTCGATCTGCTTGGCAATGTTTCCCATCGTGTTTTGCAGCTCACGCAGTTGGTTCGCCGAGCGGCGCAGCAAGTCAATCATTTCATTGACCTGCTGTTCATTCATCTTCATTTCGCCACGAGACATGGCACTCTACTCCTTGATTTCAGTCCGACGCGATTGCGTGCGATTGCGTGCGATTGCGCGTGATCAGCAGACGGCCTACGCCGCCGTCGCTGGCCTGGCACCGGCCCACACCAGCAGCGGGCACGCCGCAGCGTGGCCCCACCCATGCCGGTTTGTGGCGCGATCCTTAGTCGTTGGGGAGGCAGCCGCCGGCTTCGTCTTCGGCAGCTTCCAGCAGCTTCACGATTTCCTCGCACACGTCCCCGGCACGGTTAAGCGCCTGCTGAAGCCGTGCAAAGGCGGTAAATACTTCGTCGTCCATGTTGTCGTAGAACGAGGTCGCGGCATCCGCGATCCATGCACCACCGCGCAGCACCTGCATTTGCTGGTGCAGCGCGCTGGTCATCTGGCGGACGAGCTGCTCCTGCTGGTTAAACTGCCCGCCAATCTGTCGCATCTGATCATATTGAATAGAAATAACGTCTGTCATATTCCCCCTCTGTGAGATGAACTGTTGGAGGTTCCATTGCTTAGAGTGTGGATCATCTCTGATGAGATGTCAAGCAGAATGCCGGGCTTTTTACAGGTTCGCTACGACTTTTTACTTTTGAACTCTACATTGTCAACGAACAGCACGCATCCGGCTTACCGTGCTCTTAGCATCGCTCTCATGGTCAAGGCGTCGCGGACGGCGTGACCGTCATCGGCTGTAAGCTCGCAGAGAGATACACCCGCTCCAGGCTCCCCGGCACGCCTTCCACCACCGTCACCTCAGCGGCGTATACCCAGCCCTGCACATCATCCACTTCGACCAGATACCAGTTGCCACCGGTAGAGATTTGCAGTGCCAGCATCGGCGCACCGGCGCGCAGCGTCCGCACCGCGCGGAATGCCGAGCGCGATGGCCGGTTTCTGACCGGCGTCTCGCCCCCGTTGGCCGCCAGCAGCACCCGCGGGAACAGCGCTTCGACTGCCGCCCAGCCCACCAGTTCGCGTTCTGCGGCGCGCACCTGATAGTATCCCGGCGCTTCCGCGAGGATTTCCACGACCGTCCCCGCCGGGATTTCCCCCTGCGGCGCGGGCGCTGTGCTGTTTGCGTCTGTTGCGGCTGGCACCTCCGCAAACAGTGCCACTTCCCCTGCCACCGTCACCAAGCGCCCGATCTGCGACACCGGCGTTAAGGTTGGTCCCGGCAAGGCTTCCTGTGTGCTGCCAGATGGAGCCGCACGGGTGGGGCGGTCGGTCGCGGTCGGGGTCTCCACAACCGTCCCCAGGATGGCCTGTGCCGTGAAGTTCAGGGTTGCGCTGGGGGCGGCAGACGCGGTC
>CAZQIJ010000829.1:0-1508 GCA_964592955.1 uncultured Anaerolineaceae bacterium | reverse complement strand
TGAACCCGCCGCCCTCCATTGCGAAACAGGAACGTCTACCCACTTTAGTGGGTGTACAGGCGGTACGCTGCCAGACAAGCACTAGCCAGAGGACTTGTTCCTCTGGCACAGACTCCGCCAATCCCCGGAGTTTTCGCACTTCGCAAGAGCCCCGCCCCCACACGGAGTCGCGAACTGCATCGGAAAACGCTATAATCCGACCGGTTGACATTCATCATGCAAAAGCCTGTACAATGCCGCACATCTTTATCAGTTATGCCAAGAAAGACACAAGACAGCTTGCCCAGGCGCTGGCAGCGGCGCTGAATGCGCTGCCGGAAACGTCCGCGTGGATGGACCACTCGCTGGACGCTGACAGTAGCTGGGCAAACCAGATCCAGACCGAAATAGACCGCGCAGATTACATCATCGTGCTGCTGTCCCCGGATGTGAATCGCGCGGCGACACCAACCCAAAGCCGCAGTTTCGTGCTCAACGAGATCGACTACGCCCAGCAGGACAACAAGCCCATTCTGCCCGTCATGGTCTACCGCACACGTGTTCCGGTACAGATTGCAGGCATTCAGTACATTGACCTGACCAGTGCGCCGGATGATCCCACCCCGATTGTTGAGCGCGTCCAAAGGCGTTACGGCGCACAGGATGAGCAGCAGGTCCCCGCGCCGCGCGCGCGCACACCGCAGCAGAACCCGTCTGCCCCAGAGACCGTTTACGTGCCAACGTTCAACGCGGTTGTTATACCGTCACTCATCACGATTGTGATCGGGGCCATCGTGGTGCTGGTGCTTATCATTAACCTCAATAACAGCGGCACAGAACCAGGCGACAGCACGACGCCGACGGCTCCCCTGTTGGTTGCCACATCCGGTACCGGGATAGTGCGGCGCACCCCCACGCCCACGCTTGGCAGCGCCAGCGCAGCGCTGGCCACCGACACCGGCCCACAGGTGACAATCGCCGAAGTCGCCATGCCAGGCTTTATCCTCTCAGAAGCGGTGCGGCTGACGAATGTGGGCACCACGCCGGTGGACCTGGAAGGCTGGACTTTGACCGAATCTCAGGGAAATGTGTTTACTTTCGCCGATCAACTGCTCTTTCCAGGCGGCGACCTCTGGGTTTACACGCGCGAAGGCACAGATACACCCACAAACCTCTACTGGAACCGTTTCACCGCAATGCTGGGTGACACCGGTGAGGTGGTCACGCTGCGCGACGACGCCGGCGAAACCGTGGATATGTGGCCCTGAGTACAGACTCCGCCTAACCACCTGAACGAGGCGCGGGGACTTTTTTTGCCCCTCACCCCTACATCCCCTCTCCCACGTCAACGAGGCGAGGGGACTTTGGCCCCCTTCTCCCCGCTTGCGTGGGAGAAGGGCGGGGGGATGAGGGGTGATTTCGTGATTCACTGACTTCGCATCAGCACCCATTCCACGCCCAGGGCTGTTGCATTGGTTGGGGTGCCAGGGGACGGGTTCCCCTGGCTAGCTGTTTTTTCGGCTGCGGCA
>CAZQIJ010000828.1:0-1515 GCA_964592955.1 uncultured Anaerolineaceae bacterium | reverse complement strand
CGGTGGGGCCTTCCAGGGCTACACCCTGGGCAACATCTTCAGCGCACAGTTCTATGAAGCCGCGCTGAAGGCGCACCCGGAAATCCCGGCAGAAATCGCACAGGGCAAATTCTCCACACTGCACACCTGGCTGCGCCAGAATATCTACCAGCACGGCAGCAAGTTCACCGCCGCCGAACTGGTGGAGCGCGTTACCGGCGGGCCGATGCAGGTCGAGCCGCTGGTGCGCTATCTGCACAGCAAATATGGCACGCTCTACACACTTTAGGATACATGTAACCCATGCCAACCTTTGAACGCGACAACGTCCTTCTTCATTATGAGCTGATCGGCACAGGACTGCCGGTGGTCTACATCAGCGGTTTCTCGTCGCACGGCAGCGATGTGCTTTCGACCGAGATCCGGCGTATGCTGGCAGGCCGTTACCAGGTGCTGGCTGTGGATAATCGCGGCAGCGGGCAGACCAGCATCCCGCCGCACCACACCGCCACCATCGACGATATGGCAGACGACATCGCCGCCATCATCGACCATCACGGGCTGGGGCGCGTGCATACCGTCGGCATCTCCATGGGCGGCTGCATCGCGATGACGCTGGCGCTGCGCCACCCGCATAAAGTCAAGAGCCAGGTGGTGGCCGTGTCGCTGGCCGGTGCGGATCAGCCCAACCGGGGCGGCTTCATGCTGGAGTCGCGCCACCAGATGCGCCAGGCCGGCATCGACCGCGCCCTGGTCAACCGGTTTTCTGCCGTCATGGTGCTGGGTGAGCAGGATTTCAGTTATCCAAACCTCATCGAGGCCTACATCAACGCGCCAGCGGATCCGTTTGAGCAAACGCGGTCTGGCTTCGACCTGCAAAGCGAGGCGCTGCGCCGTTATGACCTGCGCCCCACACTCCACACCACCACCGTACCCACGCTGGTGGTCAGCGGCGCAGACGATGTGCTGGTGCCGCCGCGCTATCAGGAAGAAATCGCCCGGCTGATTCCCGGCGCGCGCTTCAGGCAGTATCCCGGCGGCCACATCACCATGCTGCTTCCAATGTACAATACCCAATTCGTTGACGACGTTGTATCCTTCTGGTCAGAGTTCGAGGATTAGGTTCACGAGGTGGAAAAATGCCCGCAACATGCCCGCATTTGGAAGCGATCCGGCAGGTGACCCCCAGCGCGCAGGGCTGTGAAGAATGCCTGGCGCAGGGTGATACGTGGGTGCATCTGCGCCTGTGCCTCACATGTGGCCATGTGGGCTGCTGTGACAGTTCAAAGAACAGGCACGCGACGAAGCATTTTCACGCAACGCAGCACCCCATCATCCAGTCGTTTCAACCCGGCGAAGACTGGCGCTGGTGCTACGTCGATCAGATGGCCGTGTAGCGCCAGCGGGTGGCAGGGGAACTGCCGCTGCCACCCGCTGCTGCTGAATACCTGTGCTGTCGTTTTTTGCGCCCGTCCGGTTGCTGCCCGGCACACGCGCTCAGGCCATGTCATCCGGGCGCGCCGCGCGCTGCTGCTC
>CAZQIJ010000827.1:0-1534 GCA_964592955.1 uncultured Anaerolineaceae bacterium | reverse complement strand
AGCTTGCGGGCCGCGTCAATCACAGCCTGAGCGGTGAGACCAAGTTTTTCATAGACCACCTGATAGGGCGCGCTTGCCCCGAAACGATCCAGCCCGATGACTATTCCTCGGCTGCCCACATATTTATGCCAGCCCTGTGTCACTCCGGCCTCAATGCTCACTCGCGCCGTGACTGCGGCCGGCAGCACGCTTTCCTTGTAGGCTGCGTCCTGGGCCTCGAACAGCTCCCATGAGGGCATCGACACCAGCCTTGCCCTCACATTTTCAGAACGCAGCTTGTGACAGGCTTCGCGGGCGATGTGAACTTCGCTGCCAGAGGCCAGCAGTATCACCTGCGGCGTACCATCGCAGTCATCCAGCACATACGCGCCCCGCGCTACCCCCTCGCGGATTGACTCTGCGCCGTTGAGAATTGGCAGATTCTGGCGGGTGAAGATCAGCACCACCGGGCCAGACAGCGTCATCGCCACGCGCCAGGCCGCACTGCTTTCGTTGCCGTCCGCCGGGCGGATAACCGTGAGGTTGGGAATCGCCCGCAGCGCTGCGAAATGTTCGATAGGCTGGTGGGTGGGGCCATCTTCGCCCAGGCCGATGCTGTCGTGCGTAAACACATACACGGTGGGGATATTCATCAGCGCGCCCAGCCGAATCGCCGGCCGCATGTAATCGCTGAAAGTCAGAAAGGTCGCAGTATAGGGTTTGACGATACCACCGTGCAGCGCCAGCCCGTTAATAATCGCGCCCATCGCGTGTTCGCGCACGCCAAAGCGCAGATTGCGGGCCGCTGGTTTGCGCGCGCCGGTATGTTCCGCGCCATTGATGAGGGTGCGGGTGCTGCCTGCCAGGTCCGCGTCGCCGCCGATCATTGTGGGCACGTGTTTGGCAATCGCATTGAGCGCGACCCCATTGGCGACGCGCGTCGCAACCGGCTTGTCGTCCGAGGTATAAACTGGCAGATTCGCATCCCATCCATCAGGAAGTTGACCGCTCATAGCCGCGTCCCATTCCTTCGCCAGTTCAGGGTACTTCCCAGCCCACTCATTAAAAATCTGCTGCCAGGTGCGCTCCTGCACCTCGCCTCTTTCAATCGCTTCACGGAAGTGTTCCAGCGCATCGCCGGGAATATAAAAATCTTCCTGCGGCCAGCCGAGCGCTTCTTTAGTGAGCCTGACTTCATCCACACCCAGCGGTGAGCCATGCGCTTCGCTGGTTCCGGCTTTGTGGGGGCTGCCATAGCCGATGGTCGTGTGCACCGAGATCAGCGTCGGCCTGTCCTTGACATGTTTCGCCTCGACAATCGCCGCGCTGACCACTTCGGCATTGTTGCCGTCTTCCACATCAATTGTGTGCCAGCCGTAGGCCTGATAGCGTTTGATGACATCCTCGCCAAACACCATGCTGGTGGGGCCATCGAGTTGAATGTGGTTGTTATCGTACAGGAAGATCAGCTTGCCCAGGCCCCACAAACCGGCCAGCGAACTGGCTTCGGCAGAAACGCCTTCCTGCAAGTCGCCATCACTGACCAGCGCATAGG
>CAZQIJ010000826.1:0-1539 GCA_964592955.1 uncultured Anaerolineaceae bacterium | reverse complement strand
GCACAGCGCTTCGCAGAGGACCTCGAACACGTCGCGGAATCGGCGCACGGCGCGCAGGTTGAGGCGGCGGCAAACGCCCTGCGCGTTTACCTGAACGCGCGCTTCGCGGTCGATGCCGTTAGCCTCACGACTGACGAAACGCTGGCAGCCCTGGACGGCCACCTGGACGCGCGCACGCTCCCGGAACTGGCGCGCCTGCTGCACGCGGCGGATGTGCTAAAATTCTCAGGGGACACAGGGCATGAAGGCGGTGATGCAGCGGTGACGGTTGAGCAGATGGCGGGATGGGTGCGCGCGGTGGAACACCTCAGCCAGGCGGGGCGCTGAACCATGCCCATGTTTCGCTTCGCGCATCCCGCCGCGCTGCTGCTGCTGGCGCTGCTGGCTGGTTGGATCCTCGTGCGCTGGCGTGCCAGCCACACCACCATGCAGCCCCCTGCCGTGCGCTTTTCGGATACGCGCCTGGTTTCCGGCGTGGCGACGGGCTGGCGCGTGCGGCTGCGCGGGCTGCCGGATGTGCTGCGCGCCGCCGCCTGGCTGCTGCTCGTCATCGCGCTCGCACGCCCCCAAAGCGGATCGGCGCGCGAGGTCATTCGCGGTCAGGGCATCGACATCGTGCTCGCGCTGGATATTTCTGGCAGCATGGCCGCGCTGGATTTCGCCCCGCAGAACCGTTTGCAGGCAGCAAAGGCCGTCATCGGCGAGTTTATCGCCGGGCGCAGCTTCGACCGTATCGGGCTGGTGGTGTTTGCCCGCAGCGCCTTTCATCAGGCTCCGCTCACCCTGGATTACCCGGTCCTGCGCCAACTGCTGGAGCGCGTCAGGCTGGTGACCGAGGTGCGCGGTCGCCTGCTGGACGGCACCGCCATCGGCCTGGGGATCGCGTCTGCCGGGGCGATGATGGCGGATGGCACAGCGCCCAGCCGCGTGATTGTGCTGCTCACCGACGGCAGCAACAACGCCGGCCTGGATCCGCTGACGGCGGCGCAGGCGGTCGCCGCGCTGGGGATGCGCGTCTACGTGATCGGCATGGGCACAACCGGCATTGTGCCGGTGCCAGACCTCAACGGCGACATCCAGTACACCGAAAGCGACCTGGACGAACCCGCGCTGCGCCAGATCGCGGCGGCAGGGCGCGGCCTGTACTTTCGCGCAGAAGATATCGAAGGGCTGCGCCAGATCTACGACGAGATCGACCGCCTGGAACGGTCACCGGTCGAGCGGCGGGTGGTTGTCCCCTGGCAGGATCAGGCGTGGGCGCTGCTGGCGGCGGCGCTGGCCCTGCTGCTGGCCGAACGCGTGGCCCGCCGCACACTGTGGCAAACCGTGCCCTAAGGCAAAACCGTGCCCTAAGGCAAGACCGTGCATTAAGCCTGTTCCAGAACATCAGTCAATCACGCGTAGGGGCGGGGCAGTGTCCCGGCTTGCCCAAATCGGTGGCTGGTTTTTGGTCTGGGACAACCTGACGTAAGAGAAAAGGCAAGCGATGACCTTTGAAAACACACCGGCGCTGGCGCTTTTGCTGCTGCTGCCCATGAT
>CAZQIJ010000825.1:0-1543 GCA_964592955.1 uncultured Anaerolineaceae bacterium | reverse complement strand
ACCCTGATTGACCTCGTGGTGAACAACGCTCCCTATACGGTGCTGGCGCGTGAAGTTCAGCGCGACGTGCTCAGAGGCACGATCCTGCATGTCGATTTCTTCGCGGTGGATCAGGCGATGACGATCCGCGCCGCCACCCCGGTACACCTGATCAATGAAAGCCCGGCAGTGGCGGCCAAGCGCGGCGTGCTGGTGACCGGTACAACCTCGATTAACCTGGAAATGCTGCCATCCAAGCTAATGCAGTTTATCGAGGTTGACCTTTCCCTGCTGAAGAACGTGGGGGACTCGATAACGGTGGGCGACCTTAAGCTTGATCCTGAAATTGCGATCCTGGATGATCCCGAAGAAATGATCGTCCATGTGGCGCAGACCTCTGCCGCACGTGCTGAAGAAGAGGACGACATCACCGCTACGACCTCGGTGGAACCGGAAGTGATCCACAAGGGCAAGCAGGACGAAGAAGACTTTTAGGCTGTTCTCGTTATCAGTCTGGTTGTTGCAGGCACCGCATCGAATGATGCGGTGCTGTTTGTTTGTATAGAGGCTGCCTTAGCGCATCAGCACTATAACAACGGTTTGATCTCATCGGCCAGCGTTGGCGCATCGGAAAGCAGCCGCAGCAGATCGTTAAGGAACGTGGATGGTGTGAGTGGTTTCGTCAGGTAGTTGTGGAAACCCGCCGCAATCGCTTTCTGGCGATCTCCGATCATCGAATGCGCGGTGAGCGCGACAACGGGAATATCTGCCAGCTCCCGATCATCCTTGAGGGCCTGTATGACCTCCCACCCATCAATGCGCGGCATGTCCAGGTCGCAAACGACAAACCGAGGGCGAATGCTGCGAATGCGTTCCAACCCTTCTTCCCCATCGATGGCTTCAAAAACTTCTGCTCCGAAATTTGCAAGCAGGGTTGCGGCGATCTCAAGGCTCGCGGGATCGTCATCAATGACAACAACCTTCCAATTGGATAATGTGTTGTGTTTCAGTGCAATAGACATGTACCAAGCGTCCTCAGTAACCTGTGGTAGAGTTATAACTATTCTATTTCACGCCGCCAAAGTTTGCACATAAGCAGATGGTGATATGCCATGTAAAAGCTGCGATAACAGTGCGGATGATCACCAGCCGCCAGGTGCGCATGGAACAATACGCCTTAGCCTGTCGTCTCCACACTGTACGACACCATTTGCCAGAAAGGGCACTTCTTATGCAACTATCGCCTACACCGCTAGAGTGGTTTATCCGGGCAATGCTCATCACGGCAGTCGCCCTTGGCTATATTCTGCTGGCTCCTGAAGCCGGTCCTTCGGCGCGGCTGACGGTTCCTGAGGACTCCGCACCACCGTCCCGCGCGCTCCCTCAACGTGCCGGGCAGCCGCTGGCGATTGAGAACGCGTCGCTCGTGCAGGTTGCTTCAGGGCAGTTGATGTTAAGCGTGAATGGTTACCAGCAGGATGGTTGTGACGGTACCATTACGACAGATGTCGTGGTGCAGGCCGATAACACTGTTGTGGTAACGATCCTCCGCGATGTTCCTGCC
>CAZQIJ010000824.1:0-1545 GCA_964592955.1 uncultured Anaerolineaceae bacterium | reverse complement strand
CCTGCTCCAACTCGAAACGCTTCAGCTTACTGGTCTGAAAATTTCCGGCGGTGTGAGATCTTTGGGATGCGCCTGCTTCAGCGTCACGCTGCGCGTGCTGTCGCCCGTAATCTCAAAGACGATTTCCCCGGTGTAGACCAGATCGCCGCGGATCAGCTCATCACCCGCATCCAGCGCATACAGGTGAAAGTGACCAACTGAACCGCCAATATGAATATCCGCGCTGGTGGCCCCGGCCAATGGCGCTGTGAACGTCTCGGTCTTGACTTCTTCTCCCAATGAGGCAAACATCTTGTTGATGCTGCTGCCCAGGTTCTCAAACGAAAACGACCATTCGGTTTCGTACTTCTTCTTCTCGTCGGTCATGGGTTCATACTCCTCAACGCACGGTGCGTACTGTGCCAACCTTCTACACACTAATACGCAGCATGAACCCTGTTCGTTTTATTCTGCTGGTCCTTCGGGTAAAGCTGCGCCCGGCGCTACCGAACAATTCAGCTTGCAACGGTGACGAGGGTCTGGGCGGGTGGATGCAGGTTGCCACCACAGAACTCCACCCAGCGCCAGCCGCCACAGGATGCCGCCGGGAAGTGACCGGAACGCTGCCGCTGAGACAGGTGGGGCAGAAGGACACGTCATCGGGCAGCGCCTGCCCAGCACGACCAACGGCGAAACACCTCCGAAGGTGCCTGTGCCACCTGAACACGTCCGCTGCCTCTCCCCAACCGGTAACCGAGTGGTCACGGAGTGGTCCGGTATGGGAGGAACGCATACTGTCAGCAAATACGCGGGAGCTGTTCCCCCACCGGCATATCGATTACACGGGTCGCCCCCAGGCTGGTGCGCATGGTGAGCATACCTGGATGCTCTGCCACCACATGGCCGATCCTGACGGCGTCGCGTCCCAGCGGGTGCGCACGCATGGCCTCCAGCAGCGCGTCTGCCTGTTCAGGCGGCACAATTGCCACCAGCTTACCCTCGTTGGCGACAAACAGCGGATCCATGCCAAGCATTTCGCACGCAGCCTGAACAGCGGGGCGAACCGGCAGCGTCGTTTCGTCCAGGCGCACACCCACGCGCGCCGCCCCGGCAATCTCATTGAGCACCGCCGCCACGCCGCCGCGTGTGGGATCACGCAGCACATGAATATCAGAGGTGACTTGCAGCATGACCGAAACCAGATCGTAGAGCGGCGCACAGTCAGACTCAATCGTCGTCTCAAACTCCAGCCCTTCGCGCACACTCATAATCGCCATGCCATGATCGCCGATCATGCCGCTGACCAACACCACGTCGCCAGAACGCGCACGCTCCGGCGCAATGTCCAGGCCGGGCGGGATTACGCCGATCCCGCTGGTGTTGATGTAAACGCCATCCCCGTGCCCGCGCTCCACCACTTTGGTATCACCGGTCACGATGCGCACCCCGGCCCGCGCTGCCGCCGCGCCCATCCGCGTGACGACACCGCCAAGCGTTTCGAGCGCCAGCCCTTCATCCAGGATGAAGCCCGCGCTCAGATACAGCGGCTGCGCGCCCATCATTGCC
>CAZQIJ010000823.1:0-1547 GCA_964592955.1 uncultured Anaerolineaceae bacterium | reverse complement strand
GTTCCAGGATCGGGGCGGCGATGGTGCGCGTCAGGTTCAGGGTAACGCGGCTGCCGCCTGCCCGCTCATACGAGGTTTGAATGTTGCTCAGATCGTTGCCCTCAAAGTAGGCCACGATGACCCATTCATGATCTGGCCCGCCATAAACTTCCATGATGCGGGCATATTCCAGCGGCCCAAACCCGCTCCATCCCAGGTTGCGCACGGGGGTGTTCAGCGTCTCCGCCAGGACATCGGTCCAGGGCACCTGCCCGCCATCTGTAAACGAGTCGCCGATGCCGATAATGGGATAGTGGGGTGCGGTCAGGCGCGGGCGGCGAAACCCGTCTGCGTCGTCATAGCGCACGAGGTCTTCCAGCACGCGGTTCTCGGCAGGCGGGCGCACCAGGCCCGGCTGATGGCGGAACGTGTCGCCGTCCAGCTCGGTAAAGATGAAGTGCTGCCCCCCCGGCTCAAGGTTGGGGAACAGTCGTATGAGGATCACAATCAGCAGCAGGCCGCAGGCGATACCACCCAGGCTCAGCATCAGGGGCAGAATGAGTTTGCGCATCTTTCCAATCCAGTTTCGTTGCATGTGTATGCTGGCAGCGGCGCACGCACCAGGCGCGATCACGGCGCGCAGTTGCGGGCTACTGCGCGCTGCCGGGCAGCGGTACACTGCCGGGCAGCAGGTTGTCGTTGGGCAGCGCTGGGTCGCCAGGCAGCGGATAGATCGCCAGCACCGCCGGTACTGCGTCAAACGATGTTACCATCACTTCACCGGCAGCAGCCATCATGGTTGAACCACCGCCATCCAGGTTCATCGCCGTGACGATGTCGAGTTCTGCCTCCGCCAGAAACGCGCTGAAATCCTCCAGCGACATCCCCAGCAGTGTGGTCGCCAGCAGCAGAATATGCCCGTTGACATCGATGGCGATGGCGGTTCGGCGGCTGAGCATGCTGCTGCGGGTAAAGGCGGCTTCTCCCCCTGCGACCAGCATCGGGAAACCCTGCACGGCTTCCTGCAGCGCCTGCCCGCCGTATGGCTCCGCAAGGTTCGACCACAGGCGCGGCACACCGTCTATCACCGCGAACGTGCCGCCCCGGTCGGTATAGGTCGCGCCATAAACCATCCCGCCCGAAACCAGCAGCCCCAGCACGGTATAGTCGCTGTGAAAATAGTTGGCGTTCACCAGGGCGGCGGCATCCGGCAGCGCCGCCTGCCATTCTTCGACAAAGCGCGCGCTGCCGGGGGTATGGTGCGCGCGGAAGGTGTAGCGCGCCGGATCGATCCGCAGCACCGCGACCTGTGCCAGTGGGTTGCCGTCGGGATTCAGCAGGCGCAGGTCAAGGCCAGGAGCCAACGGCGTCCAGGCAGGTTGCAGCGTAGGCGAGGGATCCGGGGTGGGCAGCGCAGGCGACGGCGTCCAGGTGGGCGGGCCAGGTTCTGGCGTCGGCGCTGCAATTTGCGACACAGGCGTCGCGGACGGGGCCGCTTCTGCGGTCAGGGTGCATCCACAGCACACCCACCAAAGGCCGAATAGCAAAATGCGCAGCATCGTCTGCCC
>CAZQIJ010000822.1:0-1554 GCA_964592955.1 uncultured Anaerolineaceae bacterium | reverse complement strand
TCACGCTGCCGCGTGCCTTTGTCGTTACAGACGCGGTTGGCGTGCCAGATACCTGGGACGGCACCGAAACCGCGCTGCGCTTGCTGCGCGACCTCGACCCGGCCCAGACCGCCGTCATCGCGCGCGCAGGCTACACGCTGGAGGATGGCGGCGGCGCGCCCCGGCCCAACGCCCACACCGCCGCGTTTACCGCTTATGAGGCAAACCGGGTGGCGCTGCGCGTCCAAAGCGAAAGGCCGGGGCTGCTGCTGCTCTCAGACGCCTACTATCCGGGGTGGCGTGCGCAGGTCAACGGCAGCGACGCCGAAATCTACCGCGCCGATGTCATGTTCCGCGCCGTAGAGATCCCGGCGGGCGAAAGCACCGTTGTGTTCACGTTCGCGCCCGGATGGCTGCCCGGTGTGCTGGTGGTGGGGGTGCTGGCGTGGCTGGCGCTGGCCGGTTACGCACTCGCGTTACGTGGTGCGCGCACACGCCAGCCCTGAACTGCCGCCCTACTCGATGCGTGTGGACGCCTGCGGCGCGAGATCAACGTTCATAGACCAGTTGCCGCCCGTGTCCTGCGCCCACACCGCAAATTCATACACGCTGCCAGGGATCGCGCCCACGAAATCCGCGCTGGTGTCTGGCGTTTCCAGCCAGGGCTGCCAGCGTCCGCCGTCCACGCGCACCCATACGATGTACTTTTGCAGTGTGCCGTCGTCTTCGGCGCGCCACTGCACCCGGAACGTCTCTGGGCTGACTTCTGGCAGCGGCTGAACAAACGTGCGCGGCGAACGCCGGTCTTCGCTGGCGTCCACCGGTGTTGCTGTGGGCGCGGCGATAATCGCGCCGGGCGTGGCGAGTATCTGCGCCCCTGTGCTTGTGTCGCCAGCCCTCAGTTCCCGGTTCAGGATCAGCGGCGTGACCGTTGTGCCGGGGCGCTCCAGCAGGATCACCGGCGGCCCGCCGATGGCGGCATCGGCCCCCGGTGGGATGTCGGGATAGTCGTCAGGCTTCGCGGGGCGCAGTGTGATGTGATACAGCCCGTCAGCATCCGGCGTGATGACGCGATCACCGCTGAGGGTTATGCGCTGCGCGTTGGTGCCGCGTGCCGCCAGCGTGAAGGTGGCCGGGGCAAATGTGCGGTTCCACATCACCGTAATCGTCTCTCCGCTGTCCCGGTAAAAGCGCATGGCCACCACCGGCGCATCTTCGCCCGGTTCTGGGGCGGCTGTCGCGTCTTCTGGTATGTTGGCCGTAAGCATTTCGCCGCGACCGAACGGCGGCTGAAAGACCTGCGCCAGCAGCGCGAAGGCGTAGGCGGAGGGGCGCGGCGTCCCTGGCTGCGGGTGCTGGCTGAAGCAGATCGCGCTGGCGTTGTTGCGGAACAGGCCGTGCGCGTCGCCATAGCACGGGGTATCGCCGCACATCACATCGCCGGGATGCGGCGGGAAGTCTGTACCGGCTGGCTGGTCGCCGCAGTCGTCGTAAAGCTGGTGAAAGATGACGATTTCGGCCCCTTCCACCCAGGCATAGGCCGCGCTCTGAATCGTGAACCAGGACTGCTGGCGC
>CAZQIJ010000821.1:0-1555 GCA_964592955.1 uncultured Anaerolineaceae bacterium | reverse complement strand
GGGGGGGTTAGGGACAACGCCTGCGTTGTCCGGGTTTGTCGGTCGGCGGCGGACGCGGCAGGCCGCGCCCCTACACCAACGACGCGGTGAAATGGCCCCCCATGCCGGGGCGGCTTCGCGCTATAATTCAGAGAGCCAACGAACAGGACTCTAAGCCCATGCGCAAACTGCTGTTACTGCCGTTCGACCGGTTCCCGCGCGCTGTCTGTGCAGCCTGCATCACCGCTGCGCCAGCCCCCACCCATCGCCGCGCCGCTCACATGTTCCCTGGATGATGCCCCCATGACCAAATCGGTACGCATGCTGTGGGACGAAATCGTGCAGTGGTATGTGCAGAACAACGCCACCCATAACCGCGACATGCTGCACGCCGGTGCGGCAGATACCGCCCTGCAAAAGCTGGAAACCGCGCTCGGCAGAAAGCTCCCGCGGGACCTGCGCACATCGCTCAGGCTTCACGATGGCGGCGGTGACATGCTCCACAATTATGAATATCTGACCACCGACGGCATCCTGAAAGCCTGGTCGCGCCACAGCACCCGCCTGGCAGATGGCGGCTATCTGGGCTGGCACCCGCAGCCCTCTGGCAACCGGCTGCAGCCGGTGTGGTGGCACCGGGGCTGGATCCCGTTTGCGGAAGATTCCGCCGGGAACCTGATGTGCATCGACCTTGCGCCGGGGCCGCGCGGCAGGGCCGGCCAGCTTGTGGCTTTCGAGCGCCAGGAGAACGTGGGGCCGCTGTGGCAGCAAGGGACGTTCCGGGGCTGGCTGCGCGCGTTCCGCGATGGGCTGTATGACGGTCTGCTGGTGGTCAACAGCGAGGGGTTCATTGAGGAACGCCCGCGCCCGTCACTGGTGCTGCCGGTGGGCAGCGCGCCACCCAGCATGCCGCCGGATACAGGCCACACGGTGCGCAACGCCATCGATGCCGGCGACCTCGACGCGCTCAACGCGCTGATCGCGCAGCACAGCATCAACCTCAACCATCTGATCTTCAACAAGAGCATGGTCGCGTGGGCAGCGTCCCAGAACCACTTTCACATCGTGCGCGACCTCATCACGCGCGGGGCAGACCCGAACCTCGATTCGTGGCGCGGCCAGCGTACCGCGCTGCACTGGGCGGCGTGGGGGATGAAGGCCAGCCTGGAGAACGTGCGCTGGCTCGTTGAACATGGCGCGAACGTCAATGCGCTCACAGCGTATGACGGCACGGTGCTGCACGCCGCCGTGATGTGGGAACAGGTGGAGATTGTGCGCTACCTGCTCGCCCAGGGCGCGGATCCCAGCCTGGCCGATGCCGATGGGCGCACGCCGCTGGATCATGCCCGCGCGCATAAACGGCCCGGCGCAGCCATCAAAGCCATCATCCGCGCGCTGGATACGCCAGACCGGGCCTGATGCAGCCTGATGCAGCGGCAATGTGTGCTTGACGCTATGCGGGACCTGGATTAAGGTTGAACCATCAGGAAAACATGTTATGTCACCGAAAGGACACAGCACCCATGACGACAGGTAACAGGTTCACGCGCCGCGATTTTCTGAGGCTGTCCGGGCT
>CAZQIJ010000820.1:0-1555 GCA_964592955.1 uncultured Anaerolineaceae bacterium | reverse complement strand
GCTTTTTCATGAGTTCAGGCCATCCTCTGCATAACGCACAGATATATCTCCTTTTAGTATAGGCCGGAAACCCTGATCGGGTCCGGTAAGGTTGGATACGGGTTGTGTTAGAAGAAGGTTAACCTGCCAGGTTGCGCCAGGACTGCTGGCGACAGTCTCGGCGTTTACGCGCACTCACGAATGATTTAGACTCAAGTGGAGTGCGCGATTCACCAAGGGCCGCGAAACCACACGGTGAGCACGTTGTTAGATCAACCTACTTACACACTTAAGAAAGGCTGCGCACGCATGCGCCAACTTGTTGAATGTATTCCGAATTTCTCTGAAGGCCGCCGCATGGAAGTCATTGACCGCATCGTGACGGCCATCGCTGCCGAAGAAGGCGTGCAGGTGCTGGATCGGGAGAGCGATGCTGACCATAACCGCACGGTGGTCACCTTTGTGGGCGCGCCGGAACCCGTGCTGGCGGCAGCCTTTGCCGCGATCCGAACAGCGGCGGAACTGATCAATCTGGACGAGCACCAGGGGGCGCATCCGCGCATCGGCGCGACGGACGTTGTGCCATTTATCCCGCTGGAAGGCCTGACGATGGCCGACTGTGTGATACTGGCAAAACGCCTGGGCGCACGCGTGGGGGACGAGCTGGGCATCCCGGTCTTCTTGTATGAGGCTGCCGCTACACGCCCGGAGTTCGAAAACCTGGCAACCGTGCGGGCGGGTGAATATGAAGGGTTGAAGCAGGCCATTGAGACCGATCCTAAGCGCCACCCGGATTTTGGCCCCGCCAGACTGGGCACGGCGGGCGCTACCGTCATTGGGGCGCGTGCGCCGCTCATTGCCTTCAACGTCTATCTGAACACCGCCGATGTGCAGATCGCCAGGAACATCGCCAAAGCCGTGCGCCATCAAACCGGCGGCCTGCGTTTCGTTAAGGCGCTGGGGCTGCTGGTGGACGGCAAAGCACAGGTATCGATGAACCTGACCAATTACGTCCAGACCCCTGTTTACCGCGTGGTGGAGATGGTGCGCCGCGAGGCACAGCGCTACGGTGCGCTGATCACCCACAGTGAACTGGTTGGCCTGATCCCGCAGCAGGCCCTGTTTGACAGCGCACAGTGGTACCTTCAGCTCGATAACCTGCGCACCGATCAGGTTCTGGAAACGCGCCTCACAGCGCTCCCGGCAGACTCTTCATTCCTGAATGCGCTCGCCAGCGCCGATCCCACACCGGGTGGCGGTTCAGCCGCAGCTTATTCCGGCGCGATGGCTGCCGCGTTGGTCGCCATGGTAGCGCGGCTCACAGTCGGCAAGAAGAAGTATGCGGAGGTTGACGCCCGAATGCAGGACATCATCACCCAGGCCGAAGCCATGCGCGCTGACCTCGACAGCGGCGTGCAGCGCGACGCCGATGCGTTCGCCAGCGTCATGGCCGCATTCAGGCTGCCTAAAGAGACGCCGGATCAGCAGGCCGCGCGTGAACAGGCGGTGCAGGCTGCAACGTTCCACGCAGCAGAAGTGCCGCTGCAAACGGCGACCAGCGCCCTGATGGTGATGG
>CAZQIJ010000819.1:0-1563 GCA_964592955.1 uncultured Anaerolineaceae bacterium | reverse complement strand
ATGGTGGCAAATCTGGCACTGCATCATGTAACGATGCGCGCCGAGGTGACCACCCTGGATGAGGCCGTCGAAACTGAACTGCACCTGATCGTGAACTGCACAACCGCCGGTATGTATGGCAGCGACACGCCCTGGATTGACGGCGTACCGTATCCCGCGGGGGTGCCGCTGTATGATATGGTGTACCAGCCAGCCATAACGCCGCTGATGTCCCTGGCAGAGGCACACGGCGGGCGCGCAGTCGGTGGATTGGGAATGCTGGTGCGCCAGGGGGCGGCAGCGTTTGAACTGTGGACAGGGCGCAGCGCCCCGCTTGATATCATGTTTCAGGCGGCGCGCGCCGCGCTGGACGAAAACCGCTGATTATTATACGTGCGCATGATACGCGCGTTGGGGAGACAACGATGGCACGCATCAGACTGCTTACCGCCGGGGAAAGCCACGGCCCACTCTTAACCGCTGTGCTGGAAGGAATGCCGTCTGGGTTGCGGTTGGCTGAGCGCGACATCGACCAGGAACTTGAGCGCCGCCAGCAGGGGTACGGTTCTGGCGGGCGCATGAGCATTGAGCGGGATCTTGTACGCATCACAGCAGGCGTGATGAACGGGGCGACCACAGGCGGGCCAATCGCACTCCATGTGGAAAACCGCGACTTCAGGAACTGGCAGGAACGCGACATCGCCCCGATGACCACACCGCGTCCTGGTCATGCCGACCTGACCGGCGCGATCAAATATGGCTACCGCGAACTGCGTCTCGCGCTTGAACGTGCCAGCGCGCGCGAAACAACGATGCGGGTGGCTGCGGGAGCAGTGTGTAAGAAACTGCTGGCGGAGTTCGGGATCGTCGTCGGGGGCTACACGGTGCAGATCGGTGACGTGCGCGCCAGCCTTAGCCCGAATATGTCTTATGTGGAACGTTTCGCCGCCGCCGAGCTTAGTGATGTCCGCTGTCCTGACGCCGATGCCAATGACGCCATGCACAAGGCCATTCATCAGGTAAAAGTGGATAAGGATACTTTAGGCGGGGTTTTTGAGGTGGTGGCGCTTCATGTGCCCCCAGGACTGGGGTCGCACGTGCATTATGATCGCCGCCTGGATGCGCTGATTGTCGCGGCGATGGTCAGCATCCACGCGATGAAAGGCGCAGAAATCGGCGAAGCGTTCGCCAGCGCTGGCAAACGCGGCAGCGCGGTTCAGGATGAAATTTACCTGGAAGGTGACGCGCTGAAGCGGCGATCCAACAACGCGGGCGGTCTGGAAGGCGGCATTACGACGGGTGAGCCGATTGTGGTGCGTGTGGCTATGAAGCCAATCTCAACCATTCTCCAGGCGATGGATTCAGTCAACCTGGCGACCGGGGAAGCCGAGCCAACAACGTATGAGCGCAGCGATTTCTGCGCGCTGCCGCGTGCGGTGCCCATCGGAGAAGCCATGATGGCGCTGGTCCTTGCCGATGCACTGGCCGAAAAACTGGGCGGTGACAGCATTGAGGAGATGCGCCCACGCTATGAACGTCTGCGCCGCGCCCGCCTCAGTGATTTGCCTATGGATAACGTGGAGT
>CAZQIJ010000818.1:0-1567 GCA_964592955.1 uncultured Anaerolineaceae bacterium | reverse complement strand
CATGCCAGAGAATCCGTCGTTTGACGGTGTCGCTGTCGCGGTGGGGGCGCGCCCCAATGAAGGGCTGTATCGCGGCGGCGGCATGATGCGTGTGGAAGGCAACCGCTGGGTCTTCACGCTCCTGGGCGGTGCGGAAGACTACCCGCCGACCGATGAAACCGGGTTCCTGGAGTATGCGCGCACCCTGGCAGACCCGATCCTCTACAACCTGATCCGCGAAGCGACGCCCATTTCGCCCATCTATGGCTATCGCAGCCTGCAGAACCAGCACCGTCGTTACGAACGGCTGGCCGGGATGCCAGAGGCGTTCATCGTAACGGGCGATGCCTACTGCGCCTTCAACCCGATCTACGGTCAGGGCATGACGGCAGCCGCGCTGGAGGCGCTGGAACTTTCGGCGCTGCTCAGGCAGCACGGACTGCGCGACCTGACCGGGTTCGCGGCGCGCTTCCATAAGCGGCTGGCGAAACTGGTGAGCACCGTCTGGCTGATGGCAACCTCAGAAGATATGCGCTATCCGGGTGTGGAGGGGCAGAAACCCAACCTCACGATCCGCATCGCGCACCGCTACTTCGACCTGCTGGGGCTGGCGATGCCGCACGACAATGTGGTGACCACCGCCTTCTTCGAAGCGATGTGCCTGCTGAAAACCCCCACAGCAGCCATTATGAACCCCGGCATTGTGGCACGTGTGCTGCGCTTCCATCTGTTTGGGCGGCGCAGCGTGCGCACGTCTGCCACCGCCACCGGGACCTACCAGACAGTTTCATAGCGACATGTTTCATAGTAACATGGCCGTCATAACCGCGCCTGGCAAGCCGGGGAAACCCTTTCCCCGGCGCTGCGCTTTGTGGCGCGGGGCCTTAATCCGTAGGGCGTGATTGCTCTGCCGTGCCTGTACGGATGTCGCACAGAAAGCGGTGGATGATTTTGCTGAACCCCTGCGCCTCAAAGAAGCGGTGCGCGTCGGTATTGAACGCCCACGACGACAATTCCACGTAATGCACGCCCTGATCGCGCGCCAGCTCCAGCGCGGCCTGTACGAGCAGCTCGCCATAGCCCCTGCCGCGATGCTGCGGGCTGACGCCGATCTGGTCGATGAGCGCGAAACGCATGGCATACCCGAAGTCGGTTTCCGGGCGATCCATCACGCGGATGTAGGTATAGCCGACCGCCTCGCCCTGTTCCTCTGCCAGAAACACGGTGTGCTCTGGCTGCTGCAGCAGGTCATAGAACATTGTGCCGCTGCGCACAGCCTCTGACGGCGGCTTGAAAATCCAGGGCAGATGTTCGGCGTGGATCTGCTGCACATCGGCGTTCAGCCTGCCGATGGCCGGGACATCTTCCAGCGTGGCCTTGCGGATGATTGCCATACGTCTATTCCTTACATGTTAAGTCGCGTTTAGCAGTGTTCAGTGCGCGCGCCACTGCGCAGCGAAAGAACAGCATTTTTGACCAGAATAGCACATAAACCCGGCAGCAATCCACCCGCGAACCTCATGGAGAAACCAGGTAACTGCTCAGGCTACTTACCCCCAGCAAGGGACTTCGCCCCTTGCCAGGCTGC
>CAZQIJ010000817.1:0-1569 GCA_964592955.1 uncultured Anaerolineaceae bacterium | reverse complement strand
GTGTGTGCGTGGTCGATCAGCGCGCGTTCTTCGCGGCGGTAGCGCGGCGCGATCACCGTCAGCGCTTCCAGCAGGCTCGCCCGCCCCCGGATATGCTGCCCGATGAGCAGGTTTTGCAGCGCGGTCATTTCCCCAAACAGGCGGATGTTCTGGTAGGTGCGGGCGATCCCCAAGCGGGTGATGCGGTGCGGCGCTGCCCGGTGGATCAGGTGCGCGTCGAAGCGGATTTCGCCGCTGTCCGGGTGATCCAGCCCGCTGATGCTGTTGATGAGCGTGGTTTTGCCTGCCCCGTTGGGGCCGATCAGCCCCACGATCCTTCGCGGCGGCACCGTAAGCGACACTTCACTAAGCGCCTGCAGCCCGCCAAACCTGCGCGAAACGTGCATCAGTTCAAGCATGGGTTATGCCTCCCGCACGGGCTGCGCCGCCGCTGTGCGCCGTGCCAGCCGCTGCCACAGCGCGCGCCACGCCGCCGGGTTCACCAGCCCGCCTGGCACATAGACGATCATCACCAGCAGCACCAGCCCGTTAAACACGCCGCGATACTCGCGCAGGAAGCGCAGCACCTCTGGCATGGCAGAAAGCGTCATCCCGCCGATGATAGGCCCCACCCAGGTGGACGTTCCGCCCAGCACCGCATACGCCAGGATCTCTACCGCCAGGTCAAAGTCGAACATGTCTGGCGTGATGATGCGCGTGAGGTGCCCGTTAAAGCCGCCAGCCATCGCCGCCAGCATGGCGCTGGCCACGAACACCGCGTTCCTGACGTAGACCACGTTCACGCCCATCGTGGACGCGGCGCGCGCGTCTTGCCGGATGGCCGCCATCGCCCGCCCGAAGCGCGACCGGTGCAGCCGCGTGACCAGGAACATCACCACCACCAGCGCCGCGACCAGGTGCCACGTTTCGGTGAGCACGGGGATGCCCTTAATGCCGCGCGCCCCTTCCACCAGGCGCACCCGCACCGGTTCGCCCTGAATGGCCGTCATCACGCTGGCGGCGATGCTGTCGAAGTTCAGAATCACGATGCGCACGATTTCGCCAAAGCCAATCGTCGCAATCGCCAGATAAATATCGCGCAGGCGCAGCACCGGCAGCCCCACCGGCAGCGCCACAACCCCCGCCGCCAGCATCCCGGCCACAATGCCCACCGGCAGCGGTTGGTCCAGCTTCTGCGTGACGATGACTGCCACATACGCGCCAATGGCCATGAATCCGGCATTGGCCAGCGAGAACATGCCGCTGTACAGCGTGAGGTAGATGCTGATGCCAAGCAGCGCGCTGACGAGCATGAACTGCAGCACGGTCTCTGTGATACCGATGGGCCGCAGCACGTTCAGAAGGAGTTCGATCACGTCCATGCAACAATAAACCCGCTATAGAGGAAATCCAGTCACGCCGCAATTGTAAGCCGTCCGGCGCGCAGGGGCAAATAGACCCCCGCGCCCAGCGCAGCGGTCGTGAGAGGGGGCAGGGTAGGGCCAACGCCTGCGTTGTCCGGGTTGTGGTCGGCAGGCGCGGCGGTTTTGCCCTCACCCCCTCGTTCCCCCTCTCCCTGCCGCCGCTGCG
>CAZQIJ010000816.1:0-1575 GCA_964592955.1 uncultured Anaerolineaceae bacterium | reverse complement strand
ACCCTGTGCAGCATCGCAACCGTGTGCTGGAGAACCTGGCAGAGCGCTGGCGGCAGAATCCGCCGCGTCATCCGGTCATCATCGCCGGTTCCACGGGCAGCGTGCCCGCGACGCGCGCATTGATGCGCGCCGTGCTGGATGTACCGGAGGGTGCCGTCGTCCTGCCATGTTACGATGCCTGGCCGCATGATGCCTGGCCGCCTACCCACCCACAGCATGGGTTGCAGGCGCTGCTTGAATTTCTGCGCGTTAGCGGCGACGAGGTGACAGAGTGGGCTGCCGCAACGCCTGCGCCGCGGCGCGCATGGGTGCGCAGCGTTTTTCTGCCGTCGGGGGCGGGGCAGGCGGATTCCTGCGAAGGGGTGAGCGTCGTTGAAGCCTGCGACCCGGAGGAGGAGGCCGCCGTCATCGCGCTCGCCATGCGCGAAACTCTGGAAGATCCCGGCAGAACCGTCGCGCTGGTGACGTGCAACCGCCAGCTTGCCCGTCGTGTCGCTGCCGCTTTGAGAAAACACGGCGTGACCTGTGATGATTCGGCGGGCGCCCCCCTGCCGCGAACCCCAGAAGGCAGCCTGCTGACGCTTCTTGCCGACTGGGGAGGGCAGCGCTTCAGCGTGGTGGCGCTGCTGGGTTTGCTGAAACACCCGCTGGTCGCGTTGGGTTTCTCGCCGGCACAGTGCCGCCATCATGTCCGGCGGCTGGAGAAGGAACTGCTGCGTGGCCGTGCCGTGGCGGCAGATGCCTGGGCGCTCTGCGAGGAGGCGCATCGCCGCGCACCGGCGGGGGAGTATCGCCAGTGGCTGGGAAGGTTGCTGGAACGGCTTGGGCCGTGGCAGGCGCACTTCGCCACCCGCAAACCCATGCCGGCTGAAACGCTTCTTGACGCGCATGTGGGGCTGGCTGAAGCCCTGGCGCAGACGGGCGAACGATCCACGCTGTGGGAAAGTGACGCCGGCGCGCAGGTGCTGCGGCATCTGCAGGCGATGCAGGCCGGCATGGGCGCGCTGGGGGAACTGCCCCCGCACCTCTACCCGGCCATCTTTCATGCGTCGCTGGAAAGCGGCACGTACCGCCCCAGTTATGGCGTGCATCCGCGCGCGCAGATTCTCAGCCCGATGGAGGCGCGGCTTCAGCGTTTCGACCGCGTGATCCTCGGTGGCATGAACGAAGGAAGCTGGCCGCCGTCATCGCCGCCGGATCCCTGGATGAACCGCGTGATGCGCCATGCCTTCGGCCTGCCGCCCCATGCGGCGGCGATCGGGCGTTCCGCGCATGATCTTGAAGGGTTGCTCTTTGCCCCGGACGTGCTGCTCACCCGCGCGCGGCGCGAGGAAGGCGGCCCCGCCACCCCCAGCCGCTGGTGGATGCGGATGCAGGTGCTGTGGTCGCAGGCGGATGGGGTGCCTGATGTGACGGAACGCTACCATGCGTTGATGGCCGCCATGCAACCCTCGCTGCTGCCGCAGCGCATCGTCGCGCCGATGCCCGCGCCGCCGGTGGCCGCCCGCCCGCGCGACCTGACGATTTCCGACATCCGCACCCTGATCCACGACCCTTATGCGGTCTACGCCAAAT
>CAZQIJ010000815.1:0-1578 GCA_964592955.1 uncultured Anaerolineaceae bacterium | reverse complement strand
CCGTCATGCTCATATTGTCGCTGGACCAGCGCAAAAACAGGATGATGATGCAGAGAGAAGCCTTTGCGGCGCTGTAACGACACAGCGCCATTTTTGATTCCGGGAGGGGCGGAGGATGGAAGAGCGGGTACTGCTGGCGAACCTGCCGCCCATGCAGCGGGCATATGTGGTGGCGCGTTCGCATAGTCCTAATAAAACCGAAGCGTTTGCGTCCAGCGGGCTGCACCGGTGGACGTATTACCGGCTGGCGCACGCGGAGCGGACGCGGCTGGAATGGCTGGCAGAGGCGATCCGGGCAGAGCGGGCGCAGGCGCTGCTGGCAGAGACGGCGGCAGAAGCGGTGGAGACGCTGCGGGGGCTGCTGAAATCTGCGGACGAGGCGGTACGGTTGAAGGCGGCGGTGCAGATTCTGGATCGCGCGTTGGGTAAGCCGGTGAACCGCCTGGACATGACGAGCGGGGGGCAGGCGGTGAAAATGTATGGGGTTGTATCGCCGGATGACTGGGACACTGCGGCTTAAGGCGTGGCAGGTGGCCCCCTGGCGCGATAGGTCGCCGGTGGTGCTGCTGGAGGGGAGCGCGGGGGGCGGCAAGAGCTACCTGGCGGCGAGCAAGGTGGATGGCTACCTGCGCAAGTATCCAGGCGCGACGGGGTTGATGCTGCGCAAGACGCGCGAGAGCATGGGCAATTCCACGCTGCTGCTGATGGAGCGGGTGATCATCGGGGATGATCCGAACGTGAAGCATGTGCCGGGCCGCAAGCGTTTCGAGTATGCCAACGGGTCGATCCTGGCGTATGGCGGCATGAAGGACGAGCGCCAGCGGGAGGCGATCCGCTCCATCGGGTTAAATGGCGGGCTGGATATTGCCTGGATGGAAGAAGCGCACCTGTTTACGCTGGCGGATTATGAAGAACTGCTGCCCAGAATGCGCGGGCGGGCGGCGGGCTGGCGGCAGATTATCCTGACGACGAACCCCGACAGCGACCAGCACTGGATCTACCGGCGCTTGATTCTGGGGGGCGGTGCGGCGGTGTATCGCAGCACGGCAGACGATAACGACAGCAACCCGGCGGATTATGGCGCGATGCTCGACCAGTTGACCGGGGTGCGGCGGGCGCGTTTGCGCGATGGGTTGTGGGTGGGGGCAGAAGGCGTGGTGTATGACGGCTTCCGCCACGATCTGCACGTGATTGAACCGTTCACGATCCCGGCAGACTGGCGGCGCATCCGGGCGGTGGATTTTGGCTACCGCAACCCGTTTGTGTGCCAGTGGTACGCGCTGGATGGCGATGACCGCATGATTCTGTACCGGGAGATCTACCGCACGGGGCGGATCGTGGCGGATCATGCGGCGGAGATCGCGCGCCTTTCTGACGGAGAGACGATCGCGTTTACGGTGGCAGATCATGACGCGGAAGACCGCGCGACGCTGGAGCGGCACGGGATCCGCACGGTGGCGGCGAAGAAGGATCTGCGTCCGGGCATTGAGGCGGTGCAGCGGCGGCTGCGCCCAGACGATGACGGCAGGCCGCGCCTGTTCTTCTTTAATGATGCGCTGGTGCAGGAAGACCCACGCC
>CAZQIJ010000814.1:0-1578 GCA_964592955.1 uncultured Anaerolineaceae bacterium | reverse complement strand
TGCCGGGGCTGGTTCCGGCGGTGAAACCAAACCCAACAGCCTGCAAAATCAGAGGATCCATTTTCCGCTTTCAGCTCTCTTTACGATCATACATGGATCACACAGCAAAACAGCAGCATAGTGTAACCAAAAGACCTCCTGCATGGCAACCGCACGGGAACACCGGGTGGATATAAAGCGCACTTGTCGAAACCAGACGCCTGGGTTACACTGCCGAATGTGGTGGTACGAGACTGAAAATCCGGTCTTCGACATCTGTTCTATTGAGTCAACACGCAGGGGCATCTGCGTGCTGCCCAAGCGCCAGTTACGCGAGCGTGTTGCTTCGCAGGCGCGCCAGGGCAGAAGCTCTCGCCTTCAGGCGTGGGCAGTATGTCATAGTGTGAAAAATCGTACATAAACAGACCTTCAGGGCAGGGTGAAATTCCCGACCGGCGGTATGGTGTAGCTTATACGCCAAGCCCGCGACCCGTGTTGAGCGCTTATCCGCGTTCAAGTCGTGACAGTCAGCAGATTGCCACGCCGGTGGATCTGGTGCAAAGCCAGAGCCGACGGTTACAGTCCGGATGGAAGAAGGTACGACACCGAGTGCGTTCGTCTGCTTGGTGCGTGTTTGTGTAGCAGCAAAACGGCCAGCAACGGCTGTATTCCCAGGTGCTTCCCCGCCTCCCTGGGTTTGTTTGCTATACCCCCTGCCCTGTTGATCACTATGTGGAGAACAGGGCTTAGTTATGCACCTCAACGGTGTCATCCAGAACCAGTCCCGTAGGGTTCACCGTGCGACCCGCGTTTCACTGCGTACAGCGCGCCGCTTTATGCCGCTGATCACCTTTCTGTTGGTACTGCTGCTGTGGCAGGTGATTGCATGGTTCGGCTTGTTCCCGCCGTCCTTAATTCCGCCGCCTGCCGCTGTCCTGGAGAAATTCCAGGCTGTAATCCTGGACGGACGGCTGCCGCGCCATCTGTTGGTCACGCTAGGTGAAGTGCTGGCAGGGCTGGCGCTCGGTGTCACCATTGGCGTGACCCTCGGCTACTGCATCGCCCATAACAGTCTGCTGGAAGACCTGCTTTCACCGGTCATTGTGACGCTGCAATCGACGCCGGTGGTGGCCTATGCGCCGCTGCTGGTCATCTGGTTTGGGGGCGGCCCCACCAGCAAGATTATCACCTGCGTGCTGATCGTCTTCTTCCCCATGCTCATGAACACGGTTGTCGGCATACGCGGCGTCCCAAAGAACCTGCGTGATCTGATGCGAACGCTGCACGCAACGCGCTGGCAGATGTTCACCCAACTCGAAGTTCCGGCGGCGCTGCCGGTGCTGCTGACCGGTCTGAAGACGGCGGCCACGCTGGCCGTCATTGGCGCGGTGGTGGGCGAATTTATCAATGCCAGTGCGGGGCTTGGATTTCTGATCGTCTCGGCACGCGGCACGTTCGACACACCGCTGGTATTTGTTGCCGTCATTACGCTGGCAGCGCTGGCCCTCAGTCTGTACGGCATCGTGTCGTGGATCGAGCGCCGCCTGACCCCCTGGAAACGTTTTTAGGCTGGGGTTAGCTCCAGTGGATCCCCTGAAG
>CAZQIJ010000813.1:0-1589 GCA_964592955.1 uncultured Anaerolineaceae bacterium | reverse complement strand
GCTCAGACGACTGTACGAACTGGCTGCCGAAGCGTAAGAGGCGCGGCTCATGGTCTATCTGATCGGTCTGGATATTGGGACCACCGGCTGTAAAGCCGCGCTCTTTGATGAGTCCGGTAGTTTGCTGGCAAGCGCGATGCGTGAGTACAGCATCAGCATTCCCCAGCCATCTTATGCCGAGCAAAATGCCGAAATCGTCTGGACACTGGCTCAGGAGGCGCTTACGCAGCTGCTGCATACAGGCGGCACGCGGCAGATTGCGGCAGTCGGGCTTTCGGTACAGGGTGAGGCGGTCATTCCGGTCAACGCTGGCGGCGATGCTCTGCGTCCGGCTATATTGGGCATGGACACACGCACCAGTGCGCAGAATGACTGGCTGCGCGAACGTTTCGGGGCGGAACACCTGTTTGAATTGACCGGCATGCCCGTCCATACAATCAACACGCTGCCCAAGCTGCTGTGGATCAAACAGCATGAGCCGGAAATCTGGCAAAAGGCAGCGCGCTTCATGCTCTACGAAGACTTCCTCGTCCATAAGATGACCGGTAGGGCGGTGGTCAGCCGCTGCCTTGCCTCGCGCACACAGCTTTACAACCTGCGCCAGAATTGCTGGTGTGCGGAGATTCTCGACGGCATTGGACTGGATGTCTCGCGCTTGTCGCAGGTGCAGCCCAGTGGGTCTGCCGTGCAGCCTATGCGCGCGGAACTGGCGGATGCGCTGGGTTTTGCTGCGCCGCCGCTGGTGGTTACGGGCGGGCACGATCAGGCATGTTCGGCGTTGGGCGTCGGACTAACGCGGTCCGGGTTGGCGATGGTCTCAACAGGCACAGCAGAGGTGATGGAGGTTGCGCTGCCCACTCCGGTGTTGGATCCGGCACTGCGCGAGGGCAACATCTCGGTGTATGCCCATGTGGTTGAAGGGCTGTATCTGGCGATGACGCTGAACCACAGCGGCGGGCTGCTGCTGCGCTGGTTTCGCGACACGTTCAGTCATCGGGAGATGCAGCAGGCGCAGACCAGTGGCGAAAGCGCCTATGATCTGATGCTCAAGGGGGCATCTGCTGAGCCTACCAGCCTGCTGGTGCTGCCACATTTTTCCGGCAGCGGCACCCCCACCTTTGACACCGCCTCAAAAGGTGCCATTCTGGGGCTGACCTTTGCGACCACGCGCCATGACCTCGCCAAAGCGATCCTCGAAGGACTGACCTTTGAATTGCGCGTGAATGCAGACCTGCTCCGTGCAGGAGGCATCGCCATTCAGGAACTGCGCGCGGTAGGCGGTGGCGCGCGCTCGGCGCTGTGGGTGCAGCTCAAAGCAGATGTGATGCAGATTCCGGTGGTCGTGCCTAGTGTCACCGATTCGGCATGCTGGGGCGCTGCGCTGCTGGCGCTTGGGCTGGAGCTGGCCTGGCGCAACGGCATCGGCCTGGTGACGGCCGCAGTGATCGGCGCCGTGACGCTGCTCGTCGGCCGGATGCTCAGCACCGACGACACCATGAAAGTCCTTCAGGCGGTGCTGGACACCAACTTCTGGCTGGCCACGCACGTGGTCGTCATCACCCTGGGCTACTCGGCTATGTTCGTGGCCG
>CAZQIJ010000812.1:0-1595 GCA_964592955.1 uncultured Anaerolineaceae bacterium | reverse complement strand
CCCTCATCAACGGTGCCATGAAGCGATCTACGATAGCCTCCGGCTCCGGCAATGTTTTCGGATCTTCGCCGGGAAATGCCGCCGCGCGCATCGCGGTGCGCACGATACCGGGGTCCACCAGCTCCACGCGGATGCCGGTTCCTTGCACCTCGGCGCGGTAGATGTCCACCAGCATTTCCAGCCCCGCCTTGCTCACGGCATACGCGCCCCAGAAAGGAAACGCGCCGCGCGTCACGCCGGAGGTGACAAACAGCACCGTAGCGCCTTTCGCCTGCCGCAGCAGCGGATCCATCGCGCGGATGAGTCGGTAATTGGCGGTGAGGTTGGTGTCTATGACTTTCTGCCAGATTTTCGGCTCAAGATGCGGCACGGGCGAAAGTTCTCCCAGCACCGCCGCATTGCCCACCAGAATATCCAGCCTACCGAACCGTTCGTAAATCTGCGCGCCGAGGCGATCCACGCCTGCGCCATCGGTCAGATCAATTTCTACCAGCGTGGCCGCACCGCCTGCCGCGCGAATCGCATCATCCACTGCTTCCAGCCCCTTGCGACTTCGCGCCGCGAGGATGACATGCGCTCCTTCCGCCGCGTAATGTTTCGCCACCGCCGCGCCGATGCCGCGCGAGGCGCCCGTCACCAGCGCCACCCTGCCTTGGAGCATGTGGGTCATTTTTTCCCCGCCACCGCCAGCTTCGGCTTGCGTTTAGGCTTGGAGAGCAAGCCCTTCTCCTGATCAATCAGTTCAATCGCGTAATCGCCGCTGAAGCAGGCATCGCAATATTGCGGTATTGCGTTGTTTCGGCCCTTCTCACCCACTGCGCGGTAGAGACCGTCCATCGAGAGAAAGGCGAGGCTGTCCACGCCGATGAGCCTGCCCATCTCCGACACCGAATGGTTCGCTGCCATCAGCTCTTCACGCGAAGGCGTGTCAATGCCGTAAAAGCAGGGGTTGGTAGTGGGTGGACTGGCAATCCGCATATGCACCTCTTTTGCCCCGGCTTCGCGTACCATCGCCACGATTTTCTTGGAGGTCGTGCCGCGCACGATGCTGTCGTCCACCAGAATCACCCGTTTACCGCGAATGGACTCCGGATTGGCATTATGCTTCAGTTTTACGCCCAGGTGCCGCACCTGCTGCGTCGGCTCGATGAAGGTACGCCCCACGTAATGGTTGCGGATGATGCCAAGCTCGAAGGGAATTTTTGATTGTTCGGCGTAGCCTATCGCCGCCGGCACACCGGAATCCGGCACCGGCACCACCACATCCGCCGCGACGTGTGATTCCTTCGCCAGTTCCATGCCGATACGCTTGCGCGATCCGTAGACGCTTTTTCCTTCCACAATACTGTCAGGCCGCGCAAAATAGACGTACTCGAAAATGCAGAAGCGCGGCGGAACGTTCTCAAACGGGCGGAACAGCTGTTCCTTGCCATCGCGGGTGAACACCACCATCTCGCCAGGCTCGACATCGCGCAGCTTGGTCGCGCCGATGATGTCCAGCGCGCAGGTTTCGGAGGCGAAGATCGGCGCATCGCCGAGCTTGCCGATCACCAGAGGCCGAACGCCGTGCGGGTCGCGCAGGCCAATCAACATCC
>CAZQIJ010000811.1:0-1596 GCA_964592955.1 uncultured Anaerolineaceae bacterium | reverse complement strand
AACAGCATGCGTTAGTTATCCCCAGACGACAGGCGCAGCAGCAGCCCGATAATGACGAAGCTCACCACGAGTGAACTGCCGCCATAGCTCAGAAATGGCAGCGTGACCCCAGTGAGCGGGACGAGCTTGAGCACGCCACCCATAATGAGCAGGCTTTGCGCCGCGATTAAGAGGCTGAGGCCAACACTCAGCAGCGCATAGAAGGGTTTTTCCTGCTGCTCACTGGCAATCCGCAGGCCGCGCGCCACAATCATCATGATGACAGTCACCACCACCACCACCCCCAGCAGGCCCCATTCCTCGGCAACGGCGGCGAAGGCAAAATCTGAATGCACGACCGGAATCAGGGTCGGCGCGCCCTGGCCAATCCCCTGCCCGAATACGCCGCCTGCCGAAAATGCCATCAGGCTCTGCACAATCTGGTAGGCACGGCCTTCAGCCTCCAGCCAGGGGTTGACCCAGACATCAACACGCAGCCGCACAACATCAAAGAGCTGATAGGCTGCGAAACCAGCCAGCAGAATCAGCAGCCCGCCGCTGAGCAGAAGAGGGGTGTAGCCGCTGGCCACATACAGCAGCAGCAGGAATACGATGAAGAACAGCGCTGCCGTCCCCAGGTCACGCTGCCACACCAGCACGACAATGGAAAGCCCCCACATCAGCAGTATCGGACCGACGATGCGCGGCGAAAGCGTGGCGGTATGGCGACTGGCAGGCGAATGCTGTTCAAATTCCAGCCCTTCAGCGCGCAGCAGGGGATATTGTTCCGCGAGGTAACTGGCCAGAAACGCGACCAGGATCACCTTGAGCAGTTCCGATGGCTGAAAATACGCGCCATTGAAGCCAAGCCAGAGCTGCGGCGCACCCGGTTGGCCAGATGGATTGCTGCCAAGCAGGATGGTGGCCATCAGCAGCGATAACCCAAACAGCAGGAGCATGTAGCGGAATGCCTTCAACCAGTGCAGGATGTGCGGCAGCACCGCGACGATGCTCATCGCGGCAACCGCCAGCAGCAGCCATACCGCCTGACGGTCGGCAAAAGGAGGTGCAAGACGTTTGATGAGGATCAATCCCCACCCGCTGAGAAACATGGCCAGCGGAAACAGCAGCGCATCGCGCTGGCCCAACCAACGATTGAGCGTCACATGCCCGGCGGCGGCGCAAAGCGACCACACCACCAGCGGGACGAGTGCGGACAGCAGCGGCAGACCGCGCACCAGCAGCAGCGCCAGCAGGTTCACTGTTAAGAATGCGCCGCTCAACAGCAAGAGACGCCGCTCGATGTGTGCCGTGTAGACATCTGCTGGCTCTGGAGTCCTGCGGAGATCCGTCGTCGGTTCGTGCATGCCGCGCTGCGTCACCTTCCCAACGCGCGACCGACAATGGGCCGGATGCGGGCGAGGGTATCCGGATTCAGGCGTGCCCGATCAGTCATGACTGCGCCGTCGAGCGCGCGGTGCGCCGCATACTCCGCCGAGACATCAAGCGCGCCAACTGCATGCATAATGAGCTTCTGCACGTTGCTGACGTTCTGCCGAACCGTTTGCATCACCAGCTCAACCGTCACATCCTCTTCACTCTCATGCCAGGAGTCAA
>CAZQIJ010000810.1:0-1601 GCA_964592955.1 uncultured Anaerolineaceae bacterium | reverse complement strand
GAGGTGGGGCAGACAGTGCGCGAAGGCGAGGAGCTGGCAACGCTGGATACGATAGACCTCGAACTTCAGGTCGCGCTGCGCGAAGATGCGCTCCGCATCGCGCAGTTGAATTACGATCAGCTAACGCAGGGTGCATCTGAACGCGAACTGGCGCAGGCACGGGCCAGCACTGCCGCAGCGGAATCGCAGCTTACCAGCGCACGCACCGCGCGCGAGAATGTAGACGCCCAGATCACGGCGAGCTGCGCCGGGGTGATTACGGCCGGCAATGTGCTGGAAACGGCGCGCACCGCCTATGATCATTACGTTGAACAAGGTTTCGCGCTGGATCCCAATTTCGTGGCGGACCCGAACGCAGAGCCGGTGATCATGTTCGAGAACGCCCAGGCCAGTTATGACGCGGCGCAGGCCCAGTGTGCCACCGCCACCAACACCCAGATGAACACCGAGGCAAGTGTCGCTGCTGCCGAAGCGAACCTCGTTTATGCGCAGGAGGCGCTGGCAGACCTGACCGATGGCGCAGACCCGGACCAGATCGCAATCACAGAGGCGCAGGTCAGACAGGCACAGACCCATCTTGAGCAGGCACAGGCAGCGCTGGACCGTGCCCGGCTCGTTGCGCCGTTCGACGGTGTCATCACGGCGGTCAACATCGAACTGGGGCAAACGGCCACCCTCTCTGCCGCTGCCATTACGCTCGCAGATACTTCGGCCTACCATCTTTCTGTCGATGTAGATGAACTCGATGTCATGCGGCTTGAGGTCGGCCAGACGGCGTCGATTGAACTGCAATCCCTGGATGGACAGGCTTTCGCGGGAACCGTCGCGCGGATTGCGCCCGCTGCGAACGTCGGCCAGGGGGTCGCCACCTACAATGTGCGCATAGACCTGGTCACGGGTGCGGCTGCGCCGACGCTGCGCACGGAACCAACCCCTGCCATTCCGGACGGTGTGGGGCAGGGTACCCGCTTCAACCAGTTTCTGCCTGTATTCCAGGCGCTGGGTGGGGTGGAGGGACTGAACGCCCTGGCCACGCAGCCGGATGGCAACGCACAGTTTATCGCCGCGCTGCGTGAGGCAGACATCGAAGCAGACCTGATCGCACAGATTGAGGCATTCGGCGGGCTGACTGCGGTGGTTGACCTGATCAATGCCAATACCGGCAGCGGCAGCCTTGCCAGCAGCGCAGCGCTTGCCCAGGTACCCGAAACCGCGCCTGATCCTGCCGCTGTGCCTGTGACACTGCGCATTGGCATGACGGCAGATGTCGAAATCGTCGTAGGCACCTACGAGAACGTCTTCGCCGTGAGCAGCGAAGCGGTGCAGCGCAGCGGTGACCAGGAGTATCTGATCGCGGCAGACGGTACCGAAATCCCGGTAACAACCGGCATCAGCCGCGACGGGCTGACGGTGGTCTACGGCGACCTGAGCGACGGCCAGACCGTGTATATCCAGCCGCCCACCTCACGTGTTCCGGCCATCGGCAGCGGGGCTGCTCTTAGCAGGCTGTCTGGAGGCGCGCAGTGAGTGCTGTAATCGAAACCCACGACCTCACCAAAGTGTACAGGATGGGCAGCACCGAGGTACACGCACTGCGGGGT
>CAZQIJ010000809.1:0-1615 GCA_964592955.1 uncultured Anaerolineaceae bacterium | reverse complement strand
CCACTTTAGTGGGTGTACAGGCGGAACATGAACAGATCAAGCACTAGCCAGGGGACTTGTTCCCCTGGTAAAGAGGCGGCAGGGTCGGGCGGGGGCGCTGTAGCGCGCCCCTACAGCGTAATCGCCCGTCGCCACCGGGACCATTTCCCTGTAACCGTCGGTATTTCCCCCCTCGCCCAGCGCAGCGTTGGGGAGAGGGAGCGAGGGGGTGAGGGCTGGCACGTTGGCCCCCCCACCCGTTGCATGCGCGGCGCGTTTGTGCTTTAATGGGCGCACATGTTCGGGACGACACACAAAGGACAGCACCGAAACCTTATGGAACTCCGGATTGAACGCATTCTGTGGAACAGCCGCTATGTCGTGATGCTGCCGGTGGCCGCGGCGCTGCTGCTGGCGCTGCTGGCTTTCATCACCTCAACCTTCGACGCGCTGGTACTGGCCGGGAAGATGATCGCCTACCTGACCACCGACACCGACCTGCGCGGCTATGCCCGGCTGAATAACATCACGGAGATCGTGGCCGTCATTGATGGCTATCTGCTGGCCGCCATCCTGCTGATTTTCTCCCTGGGCATTTATGAGCTGTTCGTCAATAAGATCAACGCGGCAGAAGGCTCAGAGTTTGCGTCGCGCCTGCTGCTCATCCGCAGCCTGGATGACCTCAAGGACCGCCTCGCCAACGTCATCCTGCTGATTCTGATCGTGAAGTTCTTTCAGACCGCGCTCAACACCAGCTATGAGACGGCCACCGATGTGCTTTACCTGGCGGTGGGCATTATCCTGGTGGCTGGCACGCTGTATCTGAGCGGGCGCGCCAAGCCCGTGAAACCCCCGGTGAACGAGTAACCGATGCCGGAACTGGTTTCCGTCGTCATCCCGGTGTATAACGGCGCGGCCTATGTGGTGACGGCAGTGCGCAGCGCACTCGCCCAAACCTACCCGCATCTCGAAGTCGTCATCGTGGATGACGGCTCTACCGACGACAGCGCCGCCGTCATCCGCGCGCACTTTGGCGGCGATCCGCGCGTGCGCCTCATTCAGCAGCCCAACAGCGGCCCAGGCGCGGCCCGCAATCACGGCATCCGCGCGGCGCACGGCGATTACATCCACCTGCTGGACGCCGACGACATCCTGCTGCCGGAGAAAATCGCGGCCAGCCTCGGCCTGCTGCACGCTGGCGCAGACGTGGTCTATGGCCACGCCATCCCGGTGACGCCAGACGGCGCAGAAATCCCCTACGACTATGTGCCGCTGCCCTCTGGCGATGTCTTCTGCGCGTGGCTCACCGGCACCATGGCCAACGGCGTTCACGGGGTGCCGTCGTCGTTTCTCATCCGGCGGCAGGCGCTGCTGGATGCCGGGCTTTTTGATGAGCAGATGCGCTATGCCGAAGACTGGGATCTGTGGCTGCGGCTGGCGGCGCGCTGGCAGTTCGCCGCGCTGGACCGTCCGCTGGTGCGGCTCATGCGCCGTCCGGACGGGCTGCACAAGGGGCTGCTGCCGATGGCACAGGGACGCCTGCACGTGGTCGAGAAGATCGGCGATCATCCGCGCCGCCGCGCCTGCCTGGACGACGCCGCCTATGCGCGGCTGCTGGCGGGGCGCTGGCATACGG
>CAZQIJ010000808.1:0-1620 GCA_964592955.1 uncultured Anaerolineaceae bacterium | reverse complement strand
ACAGATCACCAACGCTATCCTGCGCACGGCGGCGCAGGGCGATTTCCGCGCCTATGTGCTGTCGGTTCAGGGCGGGGCCACGCTGGACGACGCCGAGCTGACCGGGCTTACCGAGCTGCGCAGCGTGCTGGTGGACGGGCTGAGCTGGACGGTGGAAGCGGCGTCTGTGCTCGATATCGCTACGGGCACGGTGAACCTGAACGATGCGGCGGCAGACGCCACGCTGCTGCTGGTGGTGGGCGGGTCCAGCGCGCTGCCAGATGACGAACGGCAGATGATCCAGGATTTTCTGGACGGCGGCGGGAAGGCAGTGATTCTCGCTGCGCCGCCAGCGCAGGCCGACCAGCCATCGCTGGCGACCGACCCGGCGCTGAACGCGTATCTGGCAGACACGTTCGGCGTAAGCTTTGGCGACGGCCTGATCGTGGACAATGAACAGGCGCTGCGGTCACCGCTGATCCCGGCGGCCACCGACTTTGGCACCCACCCCATCAATGACCTGTTCGGCCAGGTGGGGCAGCCAGCGCTGGTTGTTGCCAACGCCGCGCCCATCGTGATTGCGCAAAGCGCGCCGGAAAACGTCACGGTCACGGCGCTGGCGCGCACCAGCGACGTGTCCTACACGCGCAGCATCAGCCAGATCACGGCGCAGGAACTGGCCCAGGCCGAGGGCGACCCGGTGGGGCCGTTCCCGGTGGCGGTGGCGGCAGAAAACACCGCAACCGGCGCGCGGCTGGTGCTGTTCAGCAGCACGCGCCCGGCGCTGAACTGGTCTTCGATCAACAGCGGCACCGGCATCGTCAACTTCGAGATGCTGCTGGGATCGGTGTTCTGGACGACGGGTTTCGACACGTTCTTTACCGGCATCCAGCAGGTGCAGCGCGCGCTGACGGTGCAGGAGACGACGCCGCTGCTGGCCGACGACGCGACGCTGTCATCGATCAGCACGCTGACAGTGCTGGTAATTCCCTTCTCGATTCTGTTTGCCGGGGTGGCTGTGTGGCTGGCGCGCCGCCAGGGCACCGCCGCCGCCTGATGGCGAATGCTAAGGAGGACATGAAACCATGCGTTTGACTCGTGGAACCCTGATATTTCTCGCGCTCAGCATCCTGGTGATTGTGGGGGTGCTGGTGTTTAACAATTCTCAGATCAGCGCGCCGGAACCGGAAGCGACGCCGACCGCCGCCCCTGCGCGCCTGTTCGCGGCGCTTTCCGAAAACCGGTTAGAGACGCTGGAAGTGCGCGACAACAACCTGATGCGCGTGGTGCGGCTTAGCCGCCGCCTGGACGCCGCCGCGACGCCCGAAGTCACGCCCGACCCCGACGCGACGCCCGAAGTCACGCCCGACCCCGCCGCGACGCCCGAAGCCGCCGCGACCGAGCCGGTGAGCGCGAGCGATGTGGGCGCGGATTGGCTGGTAGTGAGCGCGACAGTGACCTACGACACGCCGACCGATACCGCCAGCGCACGCGCCGCCGTGACGAATTTCGCCGCGCTGGTGGGTGACGACAGCTTCCCGCGCGAAGGCGATCCAGAGGTGTTCGGGCTGGCGTCCCCGGCCTATACGCTGATCGCCACCGACCTCGACGGCCAGACGTACAGCGTCGATGTGGGTGAAC
>CAZQIJ010000807.1:0-1623 GCA_964592955.1 uncultured Anaerolineaceae bacterium | reverse complement strand
AGCGTTGGGGAGAGGGGGCAGGGGGTGAGGGGGAGTCGCCAACAGCACCTGTTTCTGCCCCGTCAGCGCGGCGCGCAGGATGGGTGTATGATGATAGCGCGTTTAAAGCGCGCTCGGAACACCTCAGGGAGGTGCTGTTACGCTATTTCATACCCCTCATCCTCCCTTTTCCCTTCTCTCACTGAGGCGCGAAGGGGTGAACCGCAGGCCCCCTCGCCCCTGCGTGGGAGACGGGATTCAGGGGTGAGGGGGCAAAGCGACCTGAGCAGTTACGCACATTCAATGGATTCTGATCGTAAAACCTGAAAAGGAGTGTCTCCTCATGAAACGCTTAAGCATGTTCATGGTGTTGGTGCTGACGATAATCGTGGTCGGCATGGCGCAGGCGCAGCCACCCGCAGAGGGCGATGCGGACTGCCCCGCACTGGTCGAAACGGCAATTACGGCGGTGGGCGAGGCCTGCGCCGGGGTTGGGCGTAACAGCGTGTGCTATGGCCATTTTAACGTCGCGGCGCTGGGCGCAGACGAAACCCCGCTCGCAGATTTTGCGGAGTCCGGTGATACCGTCCGCGTGGATGACCTCGCCGCGCTTCAGACCGCCGCGATGAACGTCGATGAAGGCGTGTGGGGTGTGGCCCTGATGTCGCTGCAAGCCAATATTCCAGATACGCTGCCGGGCCAGGCCGTGACGTTTGTGCTGTTTGGCGACGCATCGCTGGAGGCCGATCCTGACGGCGGCGCAGATTTCGCCGCGCCCATGCAGGCCTTTCGTTTCTCCACCGGCATCGGCGAGCCAGCCTGCGCCGAAGCGCCCAACGACGGCGTGCTGATCCAATCCCCGGAAGGCACGACGGTGAATTTCCTCGTGAACGGTATCGAGGTCGAAATCGGCAGCACTGCGCTGCTGGATATCCGCCAGGACAGCAAGCTGTGGGTGAGCAACCTGGAAGGCAGCGTCGTGGTCACGTCAGACGGCGTCTCGCAGCAGGTCGAACCCGGTTACAAGGTGCTTACCGAACCCGGCGGCGTGCCGCACGGCTATGATGTGTATACCTTCGGCGATGTGGAGGATGTGCCGCTAAGCCTGCTGCCGCGCCCCATCACGCTGCCCTTTACCCTCTCTGCCAAAGCCGCAGACTGGGTTGATTCTGGTATCTTTGTCACCGATGAAACGCTGTTTACCGTGTCTGCCGAGGGCACCATGAACCTCGTCCCAGGCTGTACCGATGACGCGGTGGCCGCCTTTGGCTATGCCTGCGCAGACCTCACCTTCAGCCCCAATGGCATGCACAGCCTGGGTGCCCGCCCGGATGACGGCGCTCCGCTGCCGTATGGCGCGGCGGGGGCGCTCATCGCGCGCGTGGTGGACGCCGACGGTGAAGCAGGCGCGCCGATTTTTATCGGGGTGGGCGGCAAGGACCTGCTGGCCAGCGCCGACCGTGACGGCACGCTCCAGTTCCGCACCAACCTCGTGGAATCCGCGCTGTATGAGGGCGCGACCGCAGACGACAACACCGGCGGCTTCGTGATCCTGGTCGAGAACGCGGGCGTGGGTCAGGAGGATTAGTGCCGTCGTGGCCCGACGCCGCAGACCGCATCGCGCGCAGGGGGAAGCGCCACAGC
>CAZQIJ010000806.1:0-1624 GCA_964592955.1 uncultured Anaerolineaceae bacterium | reverse complement strand
AAACGGGTTGATCCATGAGGCGAAATCGCCCTCGCCTGGCCGCGCAGCAGCGGCGGGGTGAGGGCTTCACGCGCAAAACAGGGCCGAGTAGTTACACGCATACGCACAATCGTAGGGACGAGGCCTGCCTCGTCCGCCCCAGGATCCGGCGGATTTAAACGGGTTGATCCATGAGGCGAAATCGCCCTCGCCTGGCCGCGCAGCAGCGGCGAGGTGCGCGTGCTAAGTACCTCAACAAGATGAGCATGCGGAGTTATGGGGGCAGCACCCCTGGCAGCGCCCCTATACACGCGATGTGCGTTTCACCCTGCATCTTAAACTTGTCCTGGTACTTAGGCGCTTTGCGGCCCGCGCACTTTGCGGTACGAGTGCAGCGTGTACTGCACCGCAAACCCCAGCGACGTATACAGCGAGGCGGAGGCCGGGTTATCGTCCGGGTGCTCGTGTACTACGATGGCAGACCGCAGCCCCAGCGCCTGCATGTCGCGCAGCGCCTGCGCCATCATCGCCCGCGCCAACCCCATCCGCCGGAAGTCCTCATGCGTGCCCACCGGCTCAAAGTAACCGCTCCTGTTCACCGTATCGTGCCATGTGACCGTGAAGGCCGCCAGACGGCCATCCGGCGCAACCACCACATACTCGCGTTCCGGGGCGTATCCCGGCGACTGCATCACGCGGGCATACAGTTCCGGCGTCCAGTCAGAGCCGAACGAGCGCGCGTGAACGTCTGCCAGCGCCGCCGGATCCGGCATCTCGGCAGCGGTGCGCACCGTGAACCCTTCCGGCAGCGACACCTGCGGCAGCGCCCCCACCAGGCTGCGCGTGGTCCATTGGTAGGGCAGGTCGCCGGTCACCTCGGTATAGCCGCTGCGGGTCAGCAGCGCGCTGCGCGGATCCCCCCCGCTCCACAGGTCGGTACCGATGCTGTCTGAGGTGAGCTGCGCCTCCGCCCACGCCAGGACTTCTTCCATCACGTCGTGGCGCGCCGTCTGAATCACGAACGCATCATCCGGGTACACCAGCCCCCAGCCGCAAATTGCGCCGTCCGCTTCCCACAGCCGCAGCAGCCGGTGCGGGTCATCGTGGCGCAGGACGTTATAAAGGTGATGCGGAATATCCCCAGGATGCAGCCACCCACACGGCGTGTGTGCAATCTGTTGAGCATTGTACTGCTGCAAGCGCAGCAGGTCATCCGCGCCGCTGTATTGACGTGCTTTCATGGCAGCTTCCCTCGTTCGTGATCGCGTAAAGGTCTATTTTTTGTGCGGCCTGTGCCCATCGTACCGGGTGCGGCCCGCGCATCACAGCTTACCAGATACGCCGCAGGGGTGCAAAGTGGGTGGTATGCAGGGGCTAGGCCTGGCGCGCCCTGCCGTAGGCCAGGGGAAGGGTTCCCCTGGCCAGGGATTCGTCTGTTAGCGTACCGGTTGTACACCCACTAAAGTGGGTAGAGGAACCTGGTCCGCCCCTACGACATGACGGTGTAGGGACGCGGCCTGCCGCGCCCGCCCGCCTCTGTGCCGGGGGAAGGGCTCCCCTGGCTAGTGCTTGATCTGTTCATGTTCCGCCTGTACACCCACTAAAGTGGGTAGATAGACCTGGTCCGCAAGGGTTTTACTACCCA
>CAZQIJ010000805.1:0-1633 GCA_964592955.1 uncultured Anaerolineaceae bacterium | reverse complement strand
CTAGCCAGGGCCCCTGGCACCCCAACTTTGCAAAAGCCCTGCTGCACAGCAGCCGCCTTGTAAGAAATTATTCTTTTCCCGCCAGCGCGCAGTCAGCCTACACCCTGCGATGGGGCGAAACCGCGTGCTTCGTTATATTCATTGAAGAAGGCTGTCGCTTCTTCAACCGTGCGCACCATCCGTTTGTTCGTCTCGTTGGGCGAAACTTTCATGCCGATATACACCATCTGTTCCTGGTGTACCTGCTGAACCACCATCGCAATCGGCGTCTCTATGCGCTGCGTCGTGTTAATTTCGCGGCTTTTCTTCTGCACGGCGCTAAGGTTACCTACCGCGAACCGCGTCACTTTGCGAAAATCGAACAGCGCGCCCCGCAGCCAGGCGATGATTTCCGGCGTGGCATGGCGCATCATCCAGCCATACGCCTGCGCCGTCGTTTCTGCTGTGACGACACCCTGGTAAACGATGTACAGAATGTGCTGCGCCTCGTCCACATAACAGTGCAGCGACTCAGTATGCAGGGGTTGTACCCCAAACGGATTCATATGCTTTTCCTTGTTTTTCGGGCGATTAGCCCCATTATAACCCAAATTGAACACATTGTTCACATAAACTTAACATTAGCGAATCGCATCCTTCGCCAGAAATGTCGATACCCACATCACGCATCGCTAATGTTAAGAACTGTTAACGGGCCTATATCATGTTGTTAAATCTTTCAGGTTGTGCTTGACGCTGCCCTCATAAACGGGGGATACTCTATATAACCAATCCGTAATTTTTCGCTTCCAGGGGACTATGAAACGCACATTTATCAGCTACGCTGAACATGACAGTGAAGCAGCACTCTTCCTGGCCACGCAGCTTCGAGGGAGCGGTGTAGACGTATTTATCGATTACGATCGCATGATGAACGGGGGCGGGTTTACGCGACGCCTGGCCAACGAGATCAAAGCGCGCGAGGCGCTGCTGCTGCTGCAAAGCCCGCAGGCGCTCCGTTCTGGTCTCGTGCAGGCAGAGGTGGAATTCGCCTATCGCAACGGTATCGAAATCATCCCGCTGCTGCTTTCTCCGCTGGATATCCGCGATACGGGCGAGTTTCGTTTTCTGCTGCACATGCGCCCGCTGGATTTCACCGGTTGGTCTGGCAAGCGCCAGAACAAAGACCTCATCGGCCAGATCGTGACGCGCCTGGCAGAAAACCCGAATCCGAACGTCATCAGTGCCGCCAATGCGCTGGGGCTGGGTGAGCGTGCCAGCATCCCCGCGCACGAAAGCTGGGTCACTGCGCTTACGTTCTCCCCGGATGGCATGCTGCTGGCCACCGCCTCCAACGACAACACCATCGGCCTGTGGGATATGCGCGCCTCCACCCCGCGCTTGCTCTCTGCCTTTGGCGGGGAACACAAAGCCGCCATCTGGGGCGTGGCCTTTTCTCCCACACAGCCCTACCTGGCCTCGTGTGCCAACGATCACACCGTGCGCCTGTGGGACCTGGACGCGGTGCCGGATGTCTACGAATTCACCCGCCTTCAGGACCATCAGAAACCGGTCTACGGCGTAAGCTTCTCCCCGGATGGCCGCTTCATGGCCTCTGGTTCGCACGACAGCACCGTCATCGTGCGCGATATGT
>CAZQIJ010000804.1:0-1634 GCA_964592955.1 uncultured Anaerolineaceae bacterium | reverse complement strand
GCCGGGATCTCCTGCTGGGCCAACAGCATCTGGGACCGGCTGATGCATTGCTCCGCCGTGTCGATGTCGGCCGCGCTCAGCTCCATGTTGGCGCCGGCCACCACAACGATGTTGTTCTGGCACGAGTCCTCGACCGAGATCAGGGCGACGCCGCTGGAGGATCGCGGATCCCGTACAACACACTCCCCGGCAACCCCGGCGTTGGCCAGGTTATCCAGCAGGGACTGCCCGAAGTCGTCCTGCCCAACCCGCCCGATCACGCCATCTGGCAGCGCAATTATCACGACCACATCATTCGGAACGACGCCGATCTGAACCGTATTCGCGAGTACATCCTCCACAACCCGGCGCGCTGGCAGGAAGACGCCTTCTTCGTCTGATGCGTCTGGTCATCGCACAATCTGTATCGCAAACTGATAATCCCCCACGCCCATGCTAGCATAAGGTTCGCCACACCAGCGTCAGGTCAACCGCCTGTTCCAATATTATCCACTATAGACTTTCGAAGTTGTTTATCCATCACTATAATCCATGTTGCATCAGTCAACATTGAGCGACTACCGATTTTATTGAGAAGATGCGCAGGTTCATATGGGTCAGGCGACGAACACGATGCAACTTTTTACCTTCCATTTTGCAAAAATGAGGATAGCTACGGCGGTCAAGGCGCTGTTGCACCCGCCAACCGGGAAACAAGTCCCTGGACTCATCCATGCAGAATGTATGTCGAAGATGACGCTGGGTGCCCCGATCCTGTCGCCGGCACGGATGCAGCTCCACCATCTGACAATGTTTGCAGCATGGGAGAGCCATGCTGCCATCGACGATTTTCTTCAAGGTACACCACTTGGTCGTGCGTTTGCCGCCGGCTGGCATGTGCGGTTGACATTCCTGCGGCGTTGGGGTCACATTACGGAATTCGATGGCCTTGCTGAAAGCGTTGGCGAACAAGACCCCGAAGCCCCTGTAGTTGCCGTGACACTGGCACGGATGAGGCTGCCGCAGGTCCCGCGCTTCATTCGTTGGGGCAAGCCTGTTGAAGAACTTGTGCGCGACCACCCCGGCACGACCTTTGCGACTGCGGCAATGCGGCTGCCTAACACGGTTTCGACCTTTTCAGTGTGGACTTCCCAACGAGAAATGGTCGACATGGTTCGTGGACATAGCGCCGTGCGTCACCCTGAGCGCCATGCTGCTGCCATGGTTGAGCGCGAGCGCAAGGATTTTCACTTCGAGTTCACGACGCTTCGATTCAGACCCATCGCAGAGTACGGGGCGTGGGAAGGACGGTCCAATATCGTTCCAACCCGTGACTCAGGGTGACGTCACAAGCGAAACTTTTGCAAAGATGAAGTGCCGTCCCTTCCGCTGTTTGTCGATCAATCCACGTTAACGCCTTAGCTGAATAGCGAAGCGGTATTCCCCGATACCCATACTCGCATACGGCTCACCACCCCAGTACCAGACCAGCGTTAGGTCTACCGCCTGCTCTGGCAGCAGGTCGAAGGGAGTCAATCCTTCCGCTGGATTGCGCGGTCCGGGCGGCTCAGGGGCATAGCCGAGCGCCAGCCAGATATCGTCCTGCGTGAAATGCAGCGTTTCTGCCCGCCCGTTGTAGATTCGCAGATGGGTGG
>CAZQIJ010000803.1:0-1634 GCA_964592955.1 uncultured Anaerolineaceae bacterium | reverse complement strand
GCACCAATCAGCACCGCTGCCAGCGCCAGCGCCAGGGTGGATGGGAACCGTTCCATGATCGAGCGTGCCACTGGCACACTACCTCGAATCGACACCCCCAAATCGCCCGACACGGCGCGAATAATGTATCGCAGGTACTGCTCCAAAAGCGGATCATCCAGACCTAACTGCTCTCGCACCTGTGCGACCCGCTCTGGCGACGCCGCATTACCGAGCATGCGCAGCACGGGATCACCGGGCGTGAACTGAATAATGACAAACGTCAGAAGCAGCACCCCCAGCAGGGTTGGTATGAGCAGCAGCAGTCGGTTGAGCGCATATTTCATCATGACGATGTCGCAGCCGTTTTGCCCTCACTGCCAAGCAGATAGGTCAAGCCCTGCACGAGTGCTCCGGGCTGGCTGGAGAGGTGACCACCGTAATGTACGATGTGCTGCAACTCCAACCCGTGAAGATTGCGTTCTCGCAACTGTGCCACGAAATCGGTCAGATCCTGAACCATGTGAAACGGGCTGGCTTCGGTAGCCACTTCTTCCTCGCCAACGGAGAAGAAGACCCTGGCAGGCAACTGCCCTGACGCATAGTCGTTGAGGAAGCGAAAGCAAACACGGTCATCCCACCACAACGACGGGCTGCCGATCAGATAATGGGAGAAGGCTTCAGGCTGGTGCAGCAGCGTATACGTGCCAAACAACCCACCGAAGGAAACGCCGCTGAAAACGGTCGTCTTGAGATCGAGTGGGTAGCGTTCAGCCAGCAGCGGCATTAGCTCCTCGCGGATGAACTTCAGCAGGTGCGGCGCGCCGCCGCCAACGACGCTTGGTCCGGCAGTCTCGGTCGGATCATGCGCTTGTGTGGGTGGATAGTCATTGTTACGACGGTTGCCAGGGTGCAGGAACGGCACCCCATACCCGATGGCTGCCAGGATCACGGGCGGTATGCGCTGTTCCATCTCCAGCAGGTGCAGGATACCCGACATCAGGGCGAAGGCGGCATCGGCGTCCAGCGCCAGCACCAGTGGGTAGGCAGTCCCATCCGCTCTGTAGCTAAGCGGCAGGCTGATGTTGATAAAGAAGCTGTGATCAATGTGCTGCGGCGTAACTTCGAACACATCTGTTTTCAGAAGGGTGTAAGCGTTCGTCATGGTCATGCTCCGGCTAAGGGCAGACGCGCCAGCGCGCCTGCCCGGCAATAACATGGGTCAGTTAGTGTAATAGGCATCAATCAGCCAGACAGCACCACCCAAAGTGTAAATTTCACCTTCCAGGAGGCTGTTGACCGCCAGATAGGTGTAGGGAGTGTACAGCGGCACGATGTAAGCCTGCTCGATGATGCGCATCTGAGCAGCGGTCAGCGCCTGGTCGATGATCACCGGATCCGCAGTGAACACCGCGCCGCCGATCAGTTGATCCAGATCAGGATCGTTCACCTGCGCCTGGTTCAGTGCGCCGATCTGGGAGCTGGTATAGATCAGCAGCAGCGAATAGTTGTCCCAACTCCAACCGTTGATGTGCAAATCAAAATCGCCGGTGGCAGTGCGCTCACTCGTCCCGCCCAGGTCAAGCTGAGTAATGGTGATTTCGACCCCAAGCTCACGGAACTGCTGCTGCAAGACCTGCGCCACGGTGGTGTTC
>CAZQIJ010000802.1:0-1650 GCA_964592955.1 uncultured Anaerolineaceae bacterium | reverse complement strand
CTTTGAGACCGCGCTTTTTCAAGTCGACAAGCAGCTCATACCATGATTGCTCACTCTCGCGATAACCATCGCTCATTCCGACAAGCTCCTTGCGGCCGTCAGCCGTGGCGCCAAGGATAACCAGAATGCACTGCTTTTCGTCCTCCATGCGAGCACCAAAGTGCACTCCATCGACCCAGAAATAAACGTACTCCTTTTCCGCCAGAGAGCGCTTCTGCCAGCGTATCCCAGTTTTCAGGATACGTGGTGCCATAGAGAAAGTTGTACATCGCCGGGGCGGACTGCGCACACACGCCGATAACCTCGCAGTGCGGGCGCAGCGCCTTGATTGCCAGCGCTACGCCGGAAATCAGCCCGCCGCCGCTGACACAGACCAGCACCCGTTCGACCTGTGGCAGCGCGTCAACCACTTCCAGCGCGATAGTGCCAGCACCAGCAACCACGTCAGGGTCGTTGTACGGGGAAATGAAGGTTGCGCCTTCGCTGACGGAGCGCCGCCGCCCCTCAAGCTCGGTTTCATCGTAGTTGTCACCGTATAGAATCGCGTCTGCCCCGTAGCGCTGCACCCCGCTAACCTTTTTGCGCGGGGTGTGTTTGGGCATCAGGATACGCGCGGGAATACCCGCCACGCTGGCGGCGTATGCAACTGCCTGCGCATGGTTGCCGCTGGAAACGGCGATAATACCCCGTTCGCGTTCGGCAGCGCTCAGCGACAGCACGGCGTTCAGCGCGCCGCGAATCTTGAAGGAATGGGTTTTGTTGGCGTTTTCGAGTTTCAGGTAAATCTGCTCGCCCAGCTCCGGGGTACGCTCCAGCGGTGTAGGCTGCAAATAGGGCGCAATACGATAGCGGGCGAGGGCAATATCCGGCAGTCGAACCATGGGGAATAAAATCCTTTGCAAAAAGCCCGGTCTTAATCAATACAGCTGCAAATTTTCAGCCATTAATCATAACACACCCACACCCCCATCCCTGACCTGTTGTGCATTATCCGTAAGGGCGAGGGAGCAAACAAGCATCCCCTCGCCCGGTTTGAAGACACTACGGATAGATTTCAGTCGTTACTGTACGCCACCCGCGCAGGCTTGCATCAGGGCGTGAAGGCGTCCACCGCCGGGATGAACAGGTTGTCGTAGTAGAACTGCGACTCCTCGGCTGTCGTCAGCACGATGATAACGTACCCTGCACCATCGCCGTTGGCGGTTGCCAGATGCAACTGGAAGCCCGCCGCTGTGAAGCTGTAGAGCGTCCATGTCAGCCCGTTTGCTTCGCGGGTGCCGCTGGGTTCGGGCGTTTCGTCGACGCCAAACTGCCCCAGCAGCGTCGGCAGTACCGCGTCCGCATTACCGGGCACCCCCTGATAAATCACGGCGGTGCTGGCAGACGCCGATTCCGCATATACGCCGGGCGCGATGTCCTGCCAGCCATCAGGGACAACCACCTCGACGCTGCCAGCAAAGGTATCAATCGTCTGCGTATTCAACGCCAGATCAATGGTCGGCACAAAGGCGGGCGCGGGCATGGTCGCAATGCATGCGGCATCCGGCGCAAGCGTTGGATTGTCGAGGAACGCCAGCGCGACACTGCGCGGGCATTCACCCGAAACCGACGAGCCGTGTCCGGTGGAGGGGAATGTAAAGTTGTAACTGT
>CAZQIJ010000801.1:0-1651 GCA_964592955.1 uncultured Anaerolineaceae bacterium | reverse complement strand
TGCCAATCATCCCTTGCGCCGGAACACGTTTATGCACCCGCCACAGAAAATCGTGCGCCAGCTCATCAAGCGAAGGTGCCTTGAAACTGGCGACCGCGACACCCATCGGGTTGACGCCGCGAAACACGTGCTCAATCGTACTGTCCTTGCCAGCGGTATCCATGGCCTGGAGGATAATCAGCAGCGACTGTTTGCCTTCTGCATAAAGGCGCTCCTGCAGGGGATGCAGGCGTTCTTTCAGCGTCTCGATTTCTTCCTGAGCATCCTCTTTCTTCAGGCCACCATGAAAATCCGGGTCAAAATCCGCCAGTTTCACTGTTGTACCGGGAGGCGGAATCAACGGTTGTTTAGACATAATAGTAACACCTTTATGCGCGTAAGCATGGTCTGGCCCGCACTCATGCGAGCGTCTTTTCGTTTTGCGGTGAGACGAGAAGCGTTTCTTCGTTGCGGTAGGTAACCAAGCCGGGGCCGCCGCCTTTGATGTGCCGCACAAATTTGACACGCGTTACATCCACGGGCACTTTCGTTTCTTCACGGCGCGCGCTGTAGTATGCGGCCAACCCTGCCGCCTGACGAATGATGTCCTCTGGGATGATGCGCCCTTCAGCCTTGATAATCACGTGAGAGCCGGGGACATCACGGGCATGCAGCCACAGATCTTCGCTGCTGGCTTTCTTAAAGGTCACGAGTTCGTTCTGTCGGCTGTTGCGCCCCATCCATACCAGATAACCATCGCCCAGGATGATGCGCAGCGGCGCACTTTGCCCACCCCCGCCGATGCGCCGCGCCTTTTTACCCTGCCAATATCCGTTAAGCTGAAGCGCCTGCTGCACCTCGTCAATTTCTGGCCAGTTGGCAGCCAGTTCAAGATCGGTCGCAATCTGCTCGATGTATTTCAGCGCGTTCTCGCTCTCTTCGATCAGTCGGGGCACATCGTCCAGGGCGCGTTTGGCGCGGCTGTAACGATCAAAGTAGCGCTGCGCGTTTTCCAGGGGAGAGAGCGCCGGGTCAATGCTGACGGTGATGGGCTTGCCTTCGTCGTATTCTGCGCGCAGTTCGGTCTGGCCGGGGGTCAGTGTGTACTGGTAGGCGAGGATCAATTCGCCGCTCTGTTTCAGAATTTCGCGCTCGCTTTCGTCTGTCATTGAGCGCTTCAGCGAAGCCAGTTTTGCGCTAAGCTTTGCGCGCGCCTCTTGAAGCGCTTCCCGTGCCGGAACCTTCGCCGCGTTATAGGCTTCTTCGCCTGTAGGCGTGCTGTAATAGCGCGACATGGCCTCGCTGATGGTCGCGGCGGGTTTCCAGCCATCGGCATGCGTGATAGGGTATACACTGAAAGCCTCAACGATCCCGGCGTCTTCCACTATGCCGGGCTGCCAGTCCCGCGTGCGCAGCGGCGCGATGACCTGTTCCAGTGCTGCGAACGTGCGTATGGGGTCTGCATCGGCGGCCTTCAGGTCTGGTACGGTGTGCGCCCGGTAGATGATTTCCTTTGCCAGCAGCGGGCTTATTCCCAACAGTCGGCTGGCCAGTACCTGGGTCGCCTTGCGTTTGGGATCATCGTTCTGTGCAAAGATGCTCTGCAGCTCGTCCGCAGTGATCTTCAGCGGGTCACGTTTGCCCACCTGGGGGGGAGGTGGCACATAGGCAT
>CAZQIJ010000800.1:0-1654 GCA_964592955.1 uncultured Anaerolineaceae bacterium | reverse complement strand
GGGCGAAAGTGCATCCACCGGCCCGCCCGCTGGAGACGACTGTTGACCCCGATGTGATGCGGCGCGTGCTGGGGACGACGGTTACAGCCTTGGTCGAAACCATTGCAGTACAGGCGCAGCGCAGCGGCATCAGCCTCTACATGGTGGGCGGTGTGGTGCGCGACCTGCTGCTGAGCCGCGCGAACTTCGACATCGATTTCGTGGTAGAGGGCAGTGCCATCGATTTTGCCCTGAGCTTGCGGCAGGCTTTCGGCGGTGAGGTGACAGCGCACGGCGCGTTTGGAACAGCCAAGTGGCGTTTCGATGAGGAGGCGGCGGCACGGCTCCAAACCCGCCTCGGCTCGCTGCCTCATCACATCGATTTCGCATCCTCACGCTACGAATTTTACGAACACCCCACCGCGCTGCCGACGGTCTATGCGGGGTCGATCAAGCTTGACCTGTACCGGCGCGATTTCACCATCAATACGCTCGCGGTTCAGCTTAGCCCATCGGCACAGATGGGGCGCGTGCTGGACTTCTATGGTGGGCTGGCGGATCTGCGCAGTGGGGTGATTCGTGTGCTGCACAGCCTGAGTTTTGTGGATGACCCAACACGCATCCTGCGTGCGGTGCGGTTCAGCCACCGGCTTGGCTTCACCATAGAACCGCGCACCGCCGAGCTGGCTGTTACGGCACGCGCGACGCTGCGCCGCATCACCGGTGAACGTGTGCGCAACGAAATTACCCTGCTGCTGCATGAAGCTGAACCAGAAACCGCACTGCTGGACTTACGGGCGCGGGGGGTGCTGGAAAGTATCCACCCGGCGTTTAAGCCAGACAGCGGTTTCGCCGAATGGTTCGCAGCAGCGCGCGCAGCCAGTTTCGGCTGGCTCCCGCAGCCGCCGGACCTGGTGGATCTGTTCTGGCATCTGCTGATGTGTGCGGTACCAGAGCGCGAGGTGGTGGGGGAACGCCTGCTCATCAGTCACGGAGATATTGCGTCCTTCCAGGCAGCCGCACGCGTCATCCGCGCGCCAGGCAGCCTGGATGACGCGATACTTAAACCGAGCTACGTTGTTACTTATTTAAGCGGTGTGCCGGATATCGCGCTGGCCGCAGCCTGGATCGTCTATCGTAACCCGCTGATTCGTGACCGGATCTACCGGTATGTGACGGAGTGGCGGCATGTTCGGCCTGCCAGCGATGGCCACACCCTGCGCAGGCGAGGTTTGCAACCGGGACCGCGCTACAAAGCGATTCTTGACCGGCTGCGGGCGGCACGGTTGGATGGGGAAATCTCGACAGATGCTGAGGAAAACGCGCTGCTGGAGATGCTGTTGGAGGTGAAGAGCGATGACACCCATTGAACATGTGACGCTGTCTGTGGCGCTGAATATCGTTCTGCGCCTTGCTGAGAAAGAGGACGTTCCCAAGCTGGAATGGTATGGGCAGTACACCCATTTTCGGAGCCTGATCCGGCGTGCCTTCCGCGAACAACTGAAGGGGCGGCGGTTGATGCTGGTCGCCGATTGTAACGGGTTCCCGGTGGGCCAGGTCTTCGTTCAGCTTACAAGCACCAATGACATGGTGGCGGATGGCGCAATACGGGCTTATCTGTATTCGTTCCGCGTGATGGAGATGTTTCAGGGGCATGGCATCGGCACTGCGCTGC
>CAZQIJ010000799.1:0-1660 GCA_964592955.1 uncultured Anaerolineaceae bacterium | reverse complement strand
GCTCTACGGTATTGACAGCACGTTTTTGTCACGCGGGGTGGCGGCAGACCTGTTCTTGCCTTATGAATCACCGCTGCTGGGCACCGTCCCGGAGGAATTCAGGCTGGATGACCAGTTCCGCGTCACGCCGGTGGCTTATGGCGATGTGTGCCTGAATTACGATGCGGCCTACTTTGCCGACAACGATCTGGCGGTGCCCCAGAGCCTGCAGGCACTTACCGAATCTCAATACCGTGCGCTGCTGGTGGTGCCGAACGCGGCGGTTTCGTCGCCAGGGCTGGCGTTTCTGCTGACCACCATCGCAGTGTTTGGCGAAGACGGGGAGTATTCCTATCTCGATTACTGGGCAGATCTGGTTGAAAACGAGGTGCTGGTGGTAGACGGGTGGACGGAGGCATACTACGGCGAATTTTCTGCAACCAGCGAAACCGGGGATCGTCCGCTGGTCGTCAGTTATGCCAGCAGTCCACCGGCAGAAATTTACTTTGCGGAGGAAGCGCCCGAAAGCCCGCCAACCGGTGCAATTGTCGCAGAAAATACGTGCTTCCGTCAGATCGAGTTTGTGGGTATCCTTAGCGGTACCGAAAACGTCGAGGCGGCGCAGCAGTTGGTTAACTTCATGCTCAGCGATGCTTTCCAGGAAGATCTGCCCTTGCAGATGTTTGTCTTCCCGGTGGTGGAAAGCGCTGATCTGCCCGAAGTCTTTGTTGAGTATGCAGAGGTGCCGCAATCGCCTGTCACCGTCGATGCAGGCATGGTTGAAGAAAATCGGGAAACCTGGATTAACGCATGGGCCGAGACCGTCTTACGGTAATGACGCTGGTGCGGTACGGGCTGCTGCTCGTACCGCTGCTCTTTCTTATTGTCTTCTTTTTCTACCCGCTCACTGCAATCCTTATGCTGAGCCTGGCACCGGAAGGTGTGCCAGACCTGGCGGCGTTCACAGAGGTATTGGGATCGCCCAGTTTCCGCGAGACACTGGGGTTCACGGTGATGCAGGCGCTTCTTTCTACCGCGCTCACGCTGGCGCTGGCGCTGCCAGGAGCCTACATCTTCACCCGCTTTGAATTCCCAGGAAAAACGCTGCTGCTGGCCCTGGCGACGCTGCCATTTGTGCTGCCAACGGTGGTGGTGGCAGCGGCGTTTACAGCGCTGGTGGGGGATAACGGCCTGCTGAACACCGGGCTTCAGGCGCTGTTCCACCTGGAGGGTGTGCCGGTTCAGCTAGAACGCACGCTGACCCTCATCGTGATCGTCCATATCTTCTACAATTATGCGGTCGCACTCCGCCTCATTTACGGTTATTGGGCAACCCAGAGCATGCGCATGGAAGAGGCGGCCCGGGTCCTGGGATGTTCGGGCCTGAGGCTGTGGTGGGAAATCCGCCTGCCGCTGCTGCGTCCAGCAATCGTGGCGGCAGGGCTGCTGGTATTCATCTTCACATTTACCAGTTTTGGCGTCATCCTGATTCTGGGCGGGCTGCGCTACGCGACGCTTGAAGTTGAAATCTACCGGCAAACATGGGAATTCTTTGATCTGCCGACCGCCGCCGTGCTGTCCCTGATACAGATCGGGCTGATGTTCCTGCTCATGCTGGTCTATACCCGCATCCAGCGCCATGCAGCGCCAGACCTGCAGCGCGCACAGAACATGTCGAGAC
>CAZQIJ010000798.1:0-1678 GCA_964592955.1 uncultured Anaerolineaceae bacterium | reverse complement strand
GGGCAGGTGGGGGTGAATGACCTGGCGCTGGAAATGCGTGTGAGTGTAGACGCTGTGAAGAACATGGTGCACCAGCTCGTTGGCCTGCAGGTGTTCAGCGGGTTCGTCAATTGGGACGATGGTGTATTGTACTCATCGGACGCAGGTAAATTGCGAGATCTTAAGAATTGTGAAAGATGCGGTGCCCCCATTGAACTGGTCGGTAAGGGTGTGGTCGCCTGCAAATTCTGCGGAACTGAATATTTCCTGACGTAAAACCCCGCCAACTGGGGGATACACGTGCCCGCTGCGCGCATACGCTGGTAAAGAGTCAGAAGGCGCTCGCGAGAGCAAAACGAACGAAAGGACGCATCGCATGTCAGAATTATATGACCGCATTGTCGCACAGCGTGGATCGCTGGAACGGTTAGTCGCACGGATTCCCGGATTCAAGGGTTACCATGAAAAACAGGGACGCCGCCATGCCGACCGGCTGCTGCGCGATCACATCGCGGACGAAATCCAGAAGCGCATCGACCGGCTGGTGCGTATCGAAAATTCACTGCTGGATAAAATCGGGATGGGTGCGCTTACCAGCACCCGCGATGCGAAAAACAAGGTGCAGATTTATCACGACACGGTCAAGACGGCAGCGCCCAAGTATGACGGCTGGTTCGCCTATGTGAAGATTGACACCGAAGACTATGACCGGATTTACAGCTTCGATGAGGCGCAGATTCGCTATCTCGACCAGTTTGATGAAGCGCTCGCAGGGCTTGAGCAGGCAGTGACAGCGCCCGATACCCTGACGTCGGCGGCAGATAAGCTGTATGCCGTCGCACAGGAAGCGCTGGACGCATTCAGCCTGCGCGATGACCTGATCACAGGTTTCGAGGGGCAAACGGAGTAATCTGCTGCGGCGGCACCGGTGCCCACCACCCGTTTTGATTATTCGCGTGAAGAGAAAACAACGAGGAGAGGACTCATGGCGCGCATTATTGACGTAATTGACCATACCAACGTAATGGACGATGAACTGGCGTATCGCGAACCCCAGCAGGGCAGCGGCGATTGGCGCATGGGTTCGCAGTTGATCGTCGGCGAAAGCCAGGCCGCCGTTTTCGTGCGCGGTGGCGAAGCCCTGGACGCCTTCACGGCAGGGCGACATACCCTGTCTGTAGCCAACCTGCCCATCATCTCTGGCCTCATTGGTATGGCCACCAGCGGGCGCACACCCTTCACGGCAGATGTGTATTTCGTCAACATGAAGGACATGCCGCAGGTCGGCTGGGGCACTGTTAAGCCGATCTACATGAACACCACTACCGGCCTCGGCATTCTGCTGCTGCGCACACATGGTGTGATCGATATGGCCGTCAGCGACCCGATGCGGTTCGTTAAGCAGTACGCGGTCGGCAAACCTGTGTTGCGCATTAAGGACATCAAAGAACGCATTCAGACGATGCTGCTGGGCGAAATCAACAACCTGATTCTGAAATCTGGTGCCAAGAGCCTGGTGGAAGCCAACGCCGTCCTGGACGAAATCGAAGGTGCGATGCTCGTCAGGGTCAGCGAAAAGTTCGAAGCACTGGGGCTGCGCATCAAAGCGTTCGAAGCCAATCCGTTTGACCCGGTCAACGTGCCGCTGGAAGAACTGCGCTATATCGTCCCGCTTGAGGTTTACCTGGAAGTCCTCGAA
>CAZQIJ010000797.1:0-1687 GCA_964592955.1 uncultured Anaerolineaceae bacterium | reverse complement strand
CCCCTGCAATTGTGCGTATTCGTTTTGGTTTGTCCATCAGAGCGCGTAATAGAGGCGCGCACCCACACCGCCTGCGTCCCGCAAACGGGCAGCCGCCTCACCAAAGACCAGCTCCACCTGGCCGTTGTTCTGAAGCGTGCGCACGGTCATCAGGCGCAGCATGGCTTCGTCGCCTTCCAGCGGCCAGGGCAGCACCAGCAGTTCAACGCGCTGCTGGTCGATGGTACTGAGCACGTCGTCCATCCCCAGCGCGCCCCGCCCGCCAGAGCGCGCCAGGTTGATGATCTGATCCACGATTTCGACTTCGTTTCTGCGTTCATATTCCAGCGCGGTGGGCATGATGCGCTTCATCACTTCTTCGTCGGTTTCGTCAAACGGCAGTTCAATCACGCCTACCAGGGCCTTCTTCACCGCTTCTTCCAGGTGGCCGGCCACCGCGTGCGCGGCTTTGTCTCTCCCGCCGATGATAACGCGCTCTGCCCCAATCTGCTGGCGCATGACACCGATCTGCCCGGCAACATCGCGGTAGAAGCGTTCGATCATTTCGGCGATCACGCCGTGCTCAAACACGTCTTTCTGGTAGCCACCCTGAATCACGCCCGCGTCTGAGCCGCCCTGTTGACCGCCAGCGGGGGTGATGGAGCGCGGCATGATCGTGCGCTCATAGAAGTCGTAATCGAAGCGATCAGACGCCATCGCGCGTTCACGCTCGACCGTACCCAGGTAGGTTTTCAGAAAGTGCGCCTCTTCGCTGTCCACCAGTACGATGAGGTACGGCTCATACTCGTCGATCCACCACAGCAGCGGCACCACAGCAGCCTCACCGAAATGTGCCAGGTTCGCATCCACCAGCACCGGGAGTTCATGCACCTGCTCAAAATCCGGGCCGAAGAACAGCGCCAGCGATTTCGTGGTGGGAGGGGTATCCTGGATGTGCTGTTCCAGGCGCTGGCGGATGCCGCCCCAGTGTTCGCGCTCGGCTTCGGTAAGGCCGTTTTCAAGATCTCTGAGGGTGCTGCGCAGCCAGATCTGCCATGCGGGAGTCGCGGCCTGATTTTCCTGCAGGGCGGCATCGGTTTGCAGGTACACAGAAAGTACGGAATTGCTGCCACGTTTGACGAGCTGCTTGATGTCTTCCATGCTAATCATTTGCTGCTCCTTGTCTGTTCGTATGGTCATACGGCATCGTCACCAACCCAATAGTGTTAGTATAGCGATGCTCAATTTGCGTGCATTAAAGTGTGCATGAGTTCAAATTAAATCATCGCATGAAATTCTTGCGACGAACCCCGTTTCCACGTACAATAATTGCGTAGTACCGCACTGAACAATTCCGCCCCCTCAAGGAGGCTTTTGTGTCTGCCTATAAGATTGTTGTGACCGGTCCGTTCAACTCTGGGAAAACACAGTTCATCAAGACGATTTCTGACATTGATGTTGTGTCTACCGAGCGCAAAATTACCACAGAAGATCGCGGTATCAAAGCGGAAACCACTGTCGCTATGGACTATGGACGTGTGCGCCTGGATGAAGACTCCCTTTATCTGTATGGGACGCCGGGCCAGCCGCGCTTTGATTTTATGCGCGAGATTCTTTCCAGCGAAATGAATGCCTTTATCGTCCTGGTAGACAGCACCGATACCGCGTCCTTCCCGGATGCTGCTGACCTTATCAAAGAGTTTAACGG
>CAZQIJ010000796.1:0-1688 GCA_964592955.1 uncultured Anaerolineaceae bacterium | reverse complement strand
TGGAGGCGGCGCGCTGGCCGGTGATGCTTGGCGCAGCGTGTGTGCGCACGCTGCCGGGGGACAGCCTCGCCGTGCTGCCCGCCGGGCGCTTCGTGGCCATCACCGCGCCCAACGCCCCCCCGGATGCAGCCCTGGGCCTTTACCGGCAGGTCAGCTCGGCAGACGCCGCCGCAGCCTTCCCCACCCGGCACACGCACGACGCGTATCTCGTCAACCACTTCGCGTCGCCGCCGCAGGCCCCGGCCATCACCGCCATTGACCCGGTGCAGTTCGCCAACGGCACCGCGCTTACAGGCTACCGGCTGGACGACGCGCGCGTTATGCTCGCGTGGCGGCTCGCCGGGCGTGCCACGCAGGATTACCAGATCTTCATCCACCTGCTGAACAGCGACGGCAGCGTGATTCAACAGCGCGATTTTTCGTTCTGGCCGGGGCGGCACTGGTGCGCGGGAGACACACTCCTGGCGTGGCAGCCGCTGCCGACATTAGGCGCGACAGCCATCCGCACCGGCTTCTACCGGCTGCTGGAAGGCGGCGCGACAGAGGCGGTGGATGTGCTGGATGCCGCTGGAAATCCGGCAGGCAACTGGACAGACGTGGTTGTTTCTGCCCCCAGCAATTAGGGGGTTGTGAAATGCGGCACAGGTGTACTCTGAATTTAGAGCGGTCGAAACATCGACGTAAATGAGGAGCGATCTGATGACCACAAAGACACAGGCTTCACAGGAAATCCGCAGCGGCATAACCAGGCGCGCCGCGCAGCTCCTGATCTATCTGCTGATTCAGATCACGCTGCTGCTGGCCGCCGCCGGGCGCGTGGACTGGATCGGGGCGTGGATGTACATCGGGCTTTATGTGCTGGTACTGATTGTCAATGCCGTGCTTATGGCGCGGTATCACCCAGAGCTGGCGGCGGAACGCGCCACCATCGCGGAAAACGTCAAGACGTGGGATCGCTGGATTATCACGCTCATCACGCTGCTGACGGCGCTGTTTATGCCGCTGGTGGCCGGGCTGGATGTGCGGGCAAACGGTGATGTAACGTCAACGCTGCTCCCGGCACTGGTGATTTCGGTGCTGGGTTACGTGCTGACCGGATGGGCGATGCACAGCAACCGCTTCTTCTCCGGGATGGTGCGCATTCAGCAGGAGCGCGGCCACACGGCGGTGTCTTCCGGGCCGTACCGCATCATGCGCCATCCGGGGTATGTGGGCATGATTCTGTTTACACTGGCGGCACCGTATCTGCTCGGCTCGCGCTGGGCGTTGATTCCGGCGGGACTGACCGCACTGCTGTTTGTGGTGCGCACCGCACTGGAAGACCGCACCCTGCGCCGCGAACTGCCCGGCTATGCGCAGTATGCCAATACGGTGCGCTATCGCCTGCTGCCGGGGGTGTGGTAGAGATGCCGGTGGGGCCGAAGCCCCACATCGGACCACCCCCGCCTGACGACATCCGCGCGCCTGCCCTACGCACAAAACACCCCGCCGGGATGATGTCGAGTCCCGGCGGGGGATGATGATGGTGTGTGCTCAGCGCTGCGCCATGATCGCCTCAGCCACCGCCAGCAGATCCGCGCGGCAGGCTGGCGGGATGGCGTCATCTGCCCTGATTATCCCCGCATCGGACCACCCCCGCCTGACGACATCCGCGCGCCTGCCCTACGCGACAAAACACCCCGCCGGGA
>CAZQIJ010000795.1:0-1690 GCA_964592955.1 uncultured Anaerolineaceae bacterium | reverse complement strand
AGAATAACCAGTGAAACCCAAAGTTATGACAGAACACAATCGCGGACAAGGTACACGCAAACTCGAACCTAGCCAGGTGGATCAATTCCTGAAGGATACGTCGCCCACGCGCGAGTCCTACCCTGCCCCCTGGGTTATTGAATTACGCGTTGTGGGAACGGCCTCCGTTATTCAGGCGCGGGTCCGCGACGAAATGACGATAGGGCGCTTTGACGGGCGAATGTCAATCATCCCGGATATTAACCTCGAACCCTTCAACGCCTATCAGATGGGAGTTTCGCGCCGACATGCCGTGATGTTCTCTAATAACAATCAACTGATGCTGCGTGACCTCGGCAGTGCGAACGGCACATACATCAACGACCGCCGCCTCGAACCGCTCATCAACTACCGTGTGAATCATGGTGATACCATTGCAGTTGGCAAACTTCACCTGCAGATTTTCTATGCGGTGATGCCCTCCAGCGAAAACATCATCGACAAGACGCAGCCCATCAAGTTTGAAATCCCGTCCCTCGGTTCAGGTCAGAGCGTCCTTGTGGTGGATGACGATCGTGATGTGGCCTTTGTGCTGGCCTCTGTGCTGGAACAGGCCGGTTTCAGCGTGGCAATTTCTACCAGCTTTGCAGACGCAGTAAGCATTATCGATAGAGAAATGCCGCTGCTGATTGTTCTGGAACTTATGCTGCCAGACCGCAGCGGGTTGGATCTGCTGGAGTACATTCGCAGCCGCCAAGACGGAGCCGCCGTCCCCGTGCTGGTTGTCTCCAGCGCATCGGCAGGCTTTCAGATGTCAAAAGCCATGCATATGGGGGTCGATGTCTTCCTGAATAAACCTGTCGGTATTGACGAGCTCCTGCGCGGGATCAGCAAAATTACCGACTTCACACGTGAGTGATTCCTGGTTCAACCACAGCGTGATCGGCCATAAGGCGACACCCGCCCGCTGAACATGGGGACGAAAACAGATCCCCCATTCTGGCACAGAGGGGTGACGCTGAACGCTGCTTTGCAAACGGCACTCGTTTGTTTCAATTTCCTCACCACTCCCCGCTGCCTCCCATACCGCTGCGTGTCACAAGCAAGCCCGGTGCGTAGGTCAAGCGCAACTTGCGCTGTATATCGCAGCGTGATACATTAAGTCTCATTAATCATGTTTGGACTCTGTAACCCGATGATGTGGCCTCAGGAGAGCATATCGTGTCCGAAAAAATCCTAGTGATCGATGACGAGGAAACCACCGTGCAGCTCATCGGCGTGCTGTTGGAGCGGCGAGGGTTTGAAGTAATCAGGGCGCTAAAGGCCGAAGACGGACTGCGTAAAGCTTACCGCCACCAACCGGATCTGGTGCTGCTGGACATCATGATGCCGGATATGGATGGGTGGGAAGTATGCAAACGCCTGCGTGAGATGTCGGACGTTCCCATTATTTTCCTGTCTGCACGCGGGGAGGTCAAGGATGTTGTTCGGGGTCTGGAGATGGGTGCAGACGATTACATTATCAAACCGCACGATAACGACGAACTGGTCGCACGGGTGCGTGCACACCTGCGCCGTTCACCGCGCCCAAGCACCAGTGAAGAGTTGGTTTTTGATAACGGGGATTTTCGCGTGAACTTTCTGAATCGCGAAGTCTACGTCCGCAATGAAATCAAACACCTTACCCCCAAGGAATTCAATCTGCTGGGCG
>CAZQIJ010000794.1:0-1692 GCA_964592955.1 uncultured Anaerolineaceae bacterium | reverse complement strand
CGCTCCGCAGAATAGGCTTGCCGTCATCGTAACGCATCGCCAGGTCGCGGCAGGTGACGATGGGGGGGATGGTCACGGAGAATCCTTTTTCTTCTTCACGATTTATTATGTAATTTCTACTAGAACGGGGGACAAAAATAAACATAATAGATAGAATCGGTGCAAGGGGGATGAAACGCCGTGATTATCACCTGTCCAGCCTGTAACACGCGCTATGTGGTCAGCCCGCAGGCCATCAGCCCGGAGGGGCGGACGGTCAAATGCGCCCGCTGCGCGCACCAATGGCATCAAAGCGGTGAGGAAGTCTCCCGCACGGCGGATGCTCCGCTGGAATTGCCGCCTTCGTTCAAGGAATTCAACAATGCCTCTCTGCCCGTGCCGCAAAAAAAGGCGAAGACGCCAGGCGGGCTGATCGCGCTCTGTGTGCTGCTGATGGTGGCCGTGGTGGCGGGCGGGTTGCTGGTGTTTGAGGAACAGTTGCGCGCCATGCCGCAGGTGGATGCGCTGTATGCCGCCGCCGGTCTGCCCGATTCGTATGGGTTGGAGTTGGGCAAGATTCAGGTTCAGGCGATGCCGGGGCGGCGCTATACACGCTATTTCGTGACCGGCGAGATTAAGAATGTCTCGGAGGAACCGGTGATGGTCGCCGGAATGCGCGTGAGCCTGAAGGCGGAAGACGGCAACATCATTTCGTACACCGATTACACTCAGGAAGACCTTGTGCTTGAGGCCGGAAGCAGCGTACCCTTCTCGCTGGAGGAGAAAAGCCGCTCCGAGAATGTGGCCGAGGTGATGGTGGATCTTGGCAATCCCCTGGAAATTATGGAAAGATAAGAGTGAATCCGGCCTCTGACATCAAAACGCTGCATACGGCGGAGGCGATTGCCCTGCGCATTCACGGGATGGCCAAGGAAATTGCCGCCCAGTATGGGAATGCCGAATTGCTGGTGGTGCCGCTGCTGCGCGGCAGCTTCATCTTCGCCGCCGATCTGGTACGCGCGATGTCCGGCGCGGGCATGATGCCGCAGATTGATTTTCTCACCGTCAGCAGTTATGGCAATGCCATGACCTCCTCGCAGGAGGTGAAGATCTACCGCGACATGGACGAAGAAGTGGAGGGGCGCGCCGTGCTGCTGGTGGACGATATACTGGAATCAGGCCGCACGCTGCATTATGCGCGCAACCTGATGAAAAAGCGTGGTGCGGCCAGCGTTCGCATCGCCGTACTGTTGCATAAGCCGGGCAAGGAAGTGATGGAAATCGTGCCGGATTTTGTGGGCTTCACCGTGCCGGATAAGTTTGTCATCGGCTACGGGCTGGACTATGCCAACCGCTACCGCGAACTGCCATATATAGGTTATATCGAGGGCTGATCCGGCCCTTCCGCCGCCCACATTTCATCATAGGTCGGGCGTTTTCGCACCACGGCGAAGTCGCGCCCGCTCACGAGCACTTCGGGAATCAGCGGTCGGCTGTTGTACATGTTGGCCATGACCGAGCCATAAGCGCCCGCGGAGCGCATCGCCAGCAGGTCGCCCGCACGTACATTGGCGGGCAGGGGGCGGCCTTCTGCGAAAATATCACCTGTTTCGCACACGGGGCCGACAATATCGTAAGGCACGGCGACTGATTGCGAAGGAATGACCGGCTCAAACGCATGGTAGGCGCCATACATGGAGGGGCGGATGATGT
>CAZQIJ010000793.1:0-1692 GCA_964592955.1 uncultured Anaerolineaceae bacterium | reverse complement strand
AATCTGCCCCGCTGCTGCCGCCGCGCAGAATCTGCACCGTGTCTTCCAGCAGATTGCTCATAAAGTGTACCTGCCGCACAATCGTCTCCAGCTTATCGCTGCGCGAGGCAGCGCTCAGCCTTTCGTGGTGGCGGATCAGCAGGTCGGCAGAGGTCAGCAGCACAGCAAGCGGCGTCTTCAGGTCATGCGATAGCGCAGAGATCAGCCGCTGCACCAGGGCGTTCTGCTGGCGTTCCTTCTGGAACTGCACCTTCAGGCGTTCGTTTTCCAGCGCCACAGTCTCGCGCTGTTTGCGCTCGCTGATATCGCGGATAAAACACGCGACCTGGTGGTTCTGGAGCATGACGGAGTTGATTTCCATCTGCACCAGGTGGCCCTTTTTGTGACGGTGCCGAGTTTCCAGAACCACCATGTGATCCTGGGCGACGATGAAAGGCATGTTTGTGCTGCTTTCCACGCTGGTCAACGCAGCATCCAGGTCATAGATGTTCATGGCCAGCAGTTCATCGCGCGTGTAGCCCAGCATCTCGCAGTAGGCCGCGTTGACATCGAGGATCGCGCCATCCATGCTGCCCAGCACATAGCCATCAAACATGGCGTTCAGCGTGCGTTCCTGCTGTTGCAGCAGCGCTTGCAGGGCATCCCCCGCCTGTTTGCGCTCGGCGATATCCTGGCCGATGACGACGATTCGCTGGTCTGCGAGGGGCACTCTTGCCCAGCTCGTTTGCAGCACCGTTCCAGCGCGCGGGCAGATTTCGGTACCCCGCCAGCCGGTTTCGCCAGATTGCAGGAAGGCGCGCGCTTCTTCCCGCAGGGCCGGGTCTGGGTAGAACAGCGCCAGGGGGTCTGCGGTACTGGCCAGATCCTCCGTCGTCCAGCCCAGGCGCTCTGACCAGCAGCGGTTGGTATAGGTCACGCTGAGATCTGCATCCAGCATGGAGAGCATCACAGGCACATGATCCACGATGGTTTGCAGCACGTCGGCGGTGCTGCGCAGTTGGGTTTCTGCCTGGCGCAGCGCGGTGATATCGCGGCTGATGGCCAGAAAATGCCCGATGCTGCCAGTGTCGTCGCTCATGGGAGTCAGTTTGACCTCAAAGGTGCGCACCCCTTCGACGGTGGGAAAATCGAACGTGATGATGTGCTCTGCGCGCGCTGCCTTCACATGCTCCCAGGATGCTTTCCAGAACGCCACCAGCTCCGCAGGCATGTTCAGCTCTGCGTCCGTTTTGCCCAGCACGGCAGCCGGGTCTATGCCCAGGCAGCGGCCAAAGGCGGGGTTGGCGAGGACGTAGCGCAGGTCGCGGTCAAACATCACGATGAGGTCGCCAGATTTCTCGACCAGGTTTTCGTAGAGGTGCGAGGGCAGCGTTTGCGGCGGATCCATGAGCCGGTTCACAAACGTGTCGAGGGTACACCCGGCAGCGCTGGCGCGCTGGCGCAAACGGTCTAACGTCTCGGTGCTGATGCCAAAGTCGTCGTGGTTCACCGTGTCTTCTCACCGATACTGCAAACGTGGCGCGTTACGGGGTGCAAGCGGGCCGCACCCACGCACAGGGATAATCATCTGGTAAGAAACGAATTATACGAGTTGGTAACTTACCCTCATACGAGTATACCACGAACGCCGTTAAATGCATTCTCAAGGGCGATAAATGCAGATCATCAGGTTTGCGGCAGGCGGTTCACCAA
>CAZQIJ010000792.1:0-1697 GCA_964592955.1 uncultured Anaerolineaceae bacterium | reverse complement strand
GGTTGGGGTTGCGCGCGAAATACTCCTGATGATACGCCTCCGCCGCGTAGAATTCGCTGATGGGCGCGATTTCCGTCACAATCGGGTTATCCCAGTGCGGCTGAGCATCGCGCTGCGCAGCTTCGGCATCGGCCTTCTGCGCTGGCGTATGATAAAAGATCGCAGAGCGGTACTGCGGGCCAACATCGTTCCCCTGGCGGTTGAGCGTCGTCGGGTCATGGATGGTGAAGAAGACATCAACCAGGTCACGGAAGGTGACAACCGACGGATCGTAGGTGATCTGCACGACTTCGGCGTGACCGGTCTGCTTGCCGCACACCTGCTCGTAGGTGGGGTTCTTCACATGGCCACCCGCGTAACCGGAGACGACATCCACCACGCCCTTAAGATCGTCATACACCGCTTCAAGACACCAGAAACACCCCCCGGCCAGGGTCGCTACTTCGTAATCGGTCATTTTTCACCCTCATGTATTGTCTGCTCATTACCCTGATGATTGTCGCGAAACTTTCTTAAGAGAGTCTCTCACCACTATCAAAAACCTGCAAGAAAACGCGCCGCCTCAGGTACAATACCGGCACCATGAGACAAGGAGTCCCGCACGATGATCGATCCCACCAAATGGACACGTGACCTGCTGGAGCAGCACAGCCTGGATATGCGCCAGTTCGCCGGTTTCCGCGCCGCCACGCTCCCCAACGGCCTGCGCGTCGTCGAAGCCTTTACCAGCGCCGGGCTGCGCTTCACCCTGCTGCCAGACCGCGGCTTCGACATCTGGACGGCAGATTACAAAGGTCTCCCCCTCACCTGGATCAGTCCCGGCTCGCCCCATCACCCGGATACCGGCCAAAGCTGGCTGCGCCAGTTCAACGGCGGCCTGCTGACCACCTGCGGCCTGACCCATGTGGGCGCAGAAGAATCCGACCCAGATACCCACGCCTACCGCCGCATGCACGGACTCTATACCTCCCTGCGCGCCAACCCGGAAATCAGCTTCACGTCCGGCTGGATCAACGGCTATTACGCCTGCTCCGTCACCGCCACCCTCGCGCAGTCTGCCCTGTTTGGCGAACAGCTTGGGGTGCGCCGCACCGTCACCATCCGCCACGATCTGCCCATCATCCGGCTGGAAGACGAAATCACCAATCGTGGCGATGTGCCGACGCCGTTCATGCTGCTGTATCACTGCAACTTTGGCTTTCCGCTCATCGCCGAAGGGACGCACCTCGCCCTGCCCGCGCACCAGTCATACGCCCGTGACCGTGAGGCGCGCATCGGCTTCGCGGAGTGGCCGCTCTATCATGCACCCACCCCCACCTATGCCGAACAGGTCTTCTTTCATCATCTGCGCGCCATGAACGACGGCAGAAACCGCACCAGCGTCATGCTGGCGCGCCAGGATTTCGGCCTGGCCCTGCACTGGGACACAGACTCCCTGCCCTACTTCAGCCAATGGAAAAACACGCGCCAGGGAATATACGTGAGCGGGCTGGAACCGGGCAACTGCATCCCGGAAGGCCAGAACGCCGCGCGCGAACGCGAACGCCTGAAGCTGCTTCAGCCCGGCGAAACACAGCGCTTCCAGCTCAACATCGAGGCGCTGGACGGCACCGATAAGATCCAGGGGATGCAGGCCCACATCAGCGACATCACCCGCGACGGTCTCCCGGTCGCGGGTGTGCAGCTTGAGGATTACG
>CAZQIJ010000791.1:0-1709 GCA_964592955.1 uncultured Anaerolineaceae bacterium | reverse complement strand
GCGCAAAGCGACCTTGACCTGATCGGCGGCAATGAACTCAGCCAACAGGCACAATTGATTGGCCCGCAAGACACCACCGTTACCACAGCGCTGCTGCAAGCGCTGCTTGGGGAGGACTTCCGCGAGATCTACACGTATGCAGGGCGCAGGCTTACCGTGACACTGATTGATCTGCTTGTGCCACCGGCCAGCACGGGCGACAACAACCGCGCCCTGCTGTTCGTTTATGATGAAGACCTGCGCGAAGGGCAGTTCGTGCTCTCGGATACGTTCAACGTCCAGCAGATGGTTTACAGCCCAGACCAAACGCGGCTGATGCTGCGCCAGAACGACATCGACACCGAAGAAGCGATCGTGACCTACGACATCGCCAGCGGCAACGAAATTGACCGATTCGTCCCGGCGCTGCGTGCCATCGGGCGGTACAGCCGCGAGCGCAAGAACCGTGTGCTGGCCTACAACACGGCGGGGGACGTGGTCGTCAGCGATTTTCAACGGTTTGATGCCGAAACAAAGGCGGTTCTGAGCGAAGACCTGCGCTACTCGCGCCAGTTTGACCGCTACTTTTACACATCCGACGGACAGGGTATCGTCACGCTGAGCGGCACCGAATGGCGCTTGTGGGACGCCAGCACCGGCGAGGTGCTGCGGCGCGAGGTCATCCCGCAGGATGGCGACATCATGGCAACCTCGCAGGACGGCTACCGCTTCCTGCTGCGCACCGGCAGTGCGGTTGAGGTGATTGACCTGCAAGCAGATACGCGCGAGCGCGTGACGTTTGAGGATCTGCCCGCGCGTTACCTTGATGTGTACCAGGATGCCGCCTGGGAGAACTTCCTCGTTGTGTATTCTGAGAATCCCTGGGGCCCCTATGTGCCCGGCAACGAAATCGCCATGTTTAACCTGCGTCGCGGAAAATTGTGGTTCATTGCGGGGGACGATCTTCCGCCCGCCGGGCTGTACCGCGAATATGGGTGGGTGGATGAAGACACGGTTTATGTGCGCGGGGAAGGCTACCCGGCAGACGAGCCATCGCGCGTTTACGGCGTCGATTATGCGCCGTCTGGCCTGCCGACCTGCATTGTGGAGGCTTACCCGGACCAGGCCGAAACATGGGCGGACCTGTGGGAGCGGCTTGTGGTGTGGATGCGTGCAGATCAGCTCGACCGGCTGACACAGGCGTTGTGTGCAGACATGCCAGACAGCCCGGAAGCCGTCGCACAGGCGCTCATCCCAACGCCGACGGTCGTCATCACGCCCACACCGATCCGCATCGGGGATGTGCCCGTATGCCTCACCGCGCGTTATCCAGAGCAGGCGGCAGATTTTGCAGAGACGTGGCGGGCGCTGACCGAAAGCGTTACGGCTGAGACGGCAGCAGAACTGGAAACCCTGCTGTGTGAAGGCATCGGCACATTCTCCTACGATGAGGCAGACAGCCTGCAGGTCAGCTACACGATGATGATTGACGCCGAAACCGGTGAACGTGCCACCGGGTCCTTTATGCCGTCTGAAGTGGTGCGCCGCCCGGTGGAGCCGATACGCCGCCTGTTCTTGGAGGCCGAAGACCGCGATCCCGGCCAGATCCTGCTAAGCCCGGATGAGCAGTTCATCGCCGTTTCGAGCCTGCCGGGTGAGCTGGTCATTTACCGGATGCTGATCCCCTACCGCACCCTCACCGATCAGCTTACCGCGACGGCCGTCGTGAA
>CAZQIJ010000790.1:0-1712 GCA_964592955.1 uncultured Anaerolineaceae bacterium | reverse complement strand
TGTAGGCACCCAGCATATTTGTCTGATCGAGAAAGATCAGGGCGACAATGAGCCCCACAATGCCCACGACGATGCCTATTGTGGATAGGGTGCGCATGAACCGAACGCGCACTTCTTCCAGCGAATCAGGCCTGTTGGATGGTGTATCCGCGCGCATGTTCATCGTTTGCCGCTCCCATTATTTGGGGCAGACTCGGGTGTCCCCAGCCGGATGTTGATCCGGTGAGCATTCAGTGCATCTTTCAAACCCTGAGCCGCCTCTGTGAGCGCGGATTGTACCGTATTTGATGTCTGAAGGCGCGCACTGATCTGATTTACAATCGCTTCGCGCTGGGCCAAGCGCTGGCTTTCCACGAAAAGGCGGGTATTTTCTGCTGCCAAACCTGCGCGCTCGCTCACATCCTGCACCAGGTCAACATCTTCTGGCGTCAGGATCTGGTCCGGGTCCAGCTCAAACTCCATGGCCCCAATCACCTGACCGCGCACGCGCAGCGGGACGGCAATCACCTGCCGTTCCTTGTCCTGTTTCTGCACAAGCTGGTTAATGGCTACCGCTTCAGACAGCGCGTCGGTCCATTCTGTGAATTCTTCGATCTGGCGCGAGGCGTCGGCGAAATTCATCACGATGCCAGCCCCTTCTTCACGCTTCATAAATTCTGTCCACACCTGCCCGGTAAGACGCTGGTTCAGGAACTCCACATCCTGCAGCGCGCTGCGGGTTTGGGCCACCAGTTTCTCGTTTTCGCGCAGGCGCGTTTCTGCTCGTTCAAACTGGCGCACATTGTCCACCGCCAACGCCAGGCTTTCACCCAGGGACCGCAGTGCCTGAATGGTCAGCTCATCTACGGCGTAGCGCCTGTCTGTCGATTTCAGCTCCACCACACCTGTAATGCGGCTGCCAATGCGCAGCGGAAAGGCCAGTGTGATGACACTGCTGTCTGACTGTGGCGAGATCATGGTTTCGCCACGTTGAAGCACCTGACCCACAATGCTGATGCCCCCCACGCGCACCCGTGGTTTCATGGCTACCGAGTCTGCGCTAACGCTGGTATCTGCCACCAGCTCTGCTTCGCGCCCGGTTTCATCAATCAGGAACACACGCGCTTGGTCAATGCCGCCAAATGTATCCTGGATAAGCTGTGCGATAGCGCTCAATACCATAGACGACGCAGCACGCTGTGCCACCAGCGTCGTAACCTGAGTCAGGATGACGTCGCTTCGCACACGTTCCTCAACCGCGCCAGAAACCCCCTCAGAGACGCTCTGCCGGAACAGTGTCACGAACATCCACAGTACAGCGGCAGCGCCGGTCAGGTTCAAACTCAGCAGCAGGATGGAGGACAGGGTCCCCACATACACATCGCCTTCCACCAGCGATGCAGGACGCAGGACATATGCCCCGGTAATTGTGCCAATCGAGATCACATAAGTGATGAGCAGGCCACGTGTCGCGTGCAGCAGGGTCCCCAGCAGCAGCAGCAGCATGACGTTGACGCCCGCTTCTGTGATGTTCGGTTGGGCATAAACGGCCAGCACCACACCGCTTGTGTACCACAAGAGCATTAGCGCCCAGGCCGCCGTATCCACATTGCCGCGCCGCAGGGCGATGTAGATAAACAGACTCAGGGCATACAGCGAAATGAACAGCAAACCCGTTGCCGACAGCACCAGGCGGAGGTCACTGCTAAGTACCTGGGCGAGTGTCAGGGTTC
>CAZQIJ010000789.1:0-1717 GCA_964592955.1 uncultured Anaerolineaceae bacterium | reverse complement strand
GCTGCGACACCCGCACATCGTCGCCGTGCTGGACTACGGTTTCGATGATCAGCGCCGGCCGTTCTACACCATGCAGCTTATCGAACACGCCCGAACGCTGATCGATTATGGCACGCCCCTCGACTCGGCGGGCCGGGTGCGCCTGCTGATCGAGATGCTTCAGGCGCTGGTGTACCTGCACCGCCGCGGCATCCTGCACCGCGATCTGAAGCCGGCCAACGTACTCGTGACGCCCGACGGCGCGGTGAAGGTAATGGACTTTGGGCTGGCGCTCCAGCACGACGCTTCGCAGCAGTTCAACAGCGGGTTGGCTGGCACACTGGCGTACATGGCACCGGAACTTTTCAGCGATCAGGCACCGTCGATCGCCTCAGATTTGTATGCGGTGGGCGTGATGGTGGTTGAGCTGTACACTGGCCGCCACCCCTTTGCCGGGGGCAACATGTCGTCGCTGCTGACGCAGATCCTGACCCGTGAAGCTAATCTGGCACTGCTGCCGGATCCTCTGGTGCCGCTGGTCGCCCAACTGCTGGCTAAGGACCCGCAGAAGCGTCCGCAGCAGGCCGAGGCGGTAATCGCCGCTCTGTGCGCCGCCACGAACACACCACCCCCCATCGAGTCGTCGGCGCTGCGCGAGAGTTTTCTGCAGGCGTCGGCATTCGTCGGGCGCGAGACGGAGCTGGCTACCCTGCGCGCGGCGCTGAACGACGCCATGCAGGGCACGCGGCGTTTCTGGCTGGTAGGGGGGGAAAGCGGTGTGGGTAAGTCACGCCTGCTGGACGAACTGCGGACGCGTGCCCTGCTGAGCGGCGCGCTGGTCCTGCGCGGACAGGCGGTGGCGGAGGGTGGTCTGCCGTACCAGCCCTGGCGCGAGATTGTGCGGCGGCTGGCGCTGGAAACGCCCTTGAGCGACCTTGAAGCGGGTGTGCTTAAACCGCTGGCACCCGATCTGCCCGCCCTGCTCGAACGCGAGGTGCCGGATGCACCGGAACTGGCTGGCGAGGCCGGACAGCGGCGCATGGTGCTGACGCTGGTCGATCTGCTGCAGCGCCTGGATCGGCCCGTGGTGCTGCTGCTGGAAGATTTGCAGTGGGCCGAAGACACGCTGACCCCGCTGCGGGAACTTTTGCGCACAGCCGATTTGCAGCGACCGCTGCTGGTGGTCGGCACCTACCGTGACGACGAAAAACCGGATCTGCCCAAAATGCTCGAGGGTATGTCGGTGCTGCGCCTGGCGCGGCTGAGCGCCGAGGCAATCGCCCGGCTGGCGCAGTCCATGCTGGGGCCTGCGGGAGAGCAGCCAGCCGTGGTCGATCTGCTCCAGCGTGAAACCGAGGGCAACGCCTTCTTTATGGTCGAAACGGTACGAACGCTGGCGGAGGATGCCGGTGCGCTGGCGGCGGTGGGGCGGGACACGCTGCCGCCGTCGGTGCTGGCGGGAGGGGTGCAGCGGCTGCTCCAGCAGCGCCTGCAGCGCCTGGCAGCACCAGTGCGAGACTGGCTGAACTATGCCGCCGTGATCGGACGACAGCTTGATCTGCCGGTGCTGCACCAGGTCAGCACTCACCATTTCAGCCAGGACGTGCCAACTGTTCCCGCGGAGGAGATGCGACCGCTGCCCTCATTGATCGCGGCGGGCGTGCTCACCGCCGTGGCCGATGAACTGCTGACGCTGTGCGCCAACGCCGCCGTGCTGGAACTGTTCGACGGCCAGTGG
>CAZQIJ010000788.1:0-1719 GCA_964592955.1 uncultured Anaerolineaceae bacterium | reverse complement strand
GCGCCGTGAAGACCCACTCCCCCCAGGCATGGCACACCGCTTCCCCCGCCCCAAACCCCAGCGGCGCGACCAGCGCGGGCGCGTCCGGCTGCGGTCCGGACTCCGGCGGACCGATCACCAGCTCGTCATAGTCCACGCGTAGTTCCAGCCCGCGCGGCAGCGATGCCCGCGCCCCGACTTCGCCGCCATCGGCCACCCGGATCGCCGCCTCGATGTGGGCCGCCTCCACGTCGCCAGGCAGGTGGCGCTGTCGCAAGCTGGCGCGCAGGGTGTACCGTTTTTGCGCCAGGGACAGCGCCCCCCACCCCGCGCGGTCGAGCGCGACCACGCCCGCACTGGCAAAACGGAGCACACCGGCCAGCCCGGTTTCACCGGCCTGCATCAGCAGCGCGTAATCCTCGCGCAGCAGCGATGCGGTACGCGCCAGCGCCTCGCGCACGCTGGGGTTGATCTCGGCCAGCAGCGGCAGCACTTCCTGGCGAATGCGGTTGCGCGTGTAGGCCGGATCGGCGTTGCTGGCATCCTGGCGCGGCGTGAGGCCGTGGGCGGCCAGGTAAGCGTCAATTTCGGCGCGGGATACCGCCAGCAGCGGGCGCACCATCAGCGGCGAATACGATGGGAGCACGTCGGGTAGCGGCGGATCGCTCACCAGGGGAACATCACCGATCAGCGCCGGATCGAGCCGCGTTACCGGCAGTATGCCGCGCAGCCCGGCCAGCCCGCTGCCGCGCACCAGGTGCAGCAGCAGCGTTTCGGCCTGGTCGTCGCGCTGGTGACCGGTGGCGATCACCGCCCCGCCCACCGCATACACCACCCGCGCCAAAAAGGTATACCGCGCGCGGCGGGCGGCGTCTTCCACACCCCAGCCGTGTTGGCGCATCAGGGCGGGCACGTCGGCGCGGCCCACCGTGACCGGAATACCCCACGCCGCCGCCGTCGCGCGCACGAATGCGGCATCCGCCGCGCCCGCTTCCCCGCGCAGGCCGTGATCCAGCGTAGCAGCGTGTAACATAAGATCAAGCGACTCGCGCAGGCCGGCCAGCAGGTGCAGCAGCGCCAGCGAATCCGCCCCGCCGCTGACCGCCACCACCACCCGCCAGGGACTCGCCGCGCCGGTGCCCGGCACGCCCGCCAGCGCCCGCAGGCCCCCCAGCGCGTCACGCACCACCGCCGGCAGGTCGCGCATGGGCTACCGCTCGTGGCGCAGCATCCGCCGGAAATACCCGTGCGAGATGCCGCGCAGTTCTTCCAGCGTCACGAAGGCATGGGGGTCCACCCTTTGGACGATGTTCAGCACCTCCTTGACCTGCTGGTGACCCACCACCGCGCGCACCGTGCCGACCTGGCCCTGCGCGCCCATCCCCAGGCTCTCGGTCGCCCCGTAACCCGCCGCGCGGACCGCCTCGGCGATCAGGTGGCCGTTGGCGGGCGAAATCACCTGCACGGCAATAAAGCGCTGAATCAAACGGGCTTCGACTTGCATCCCCAGGTAAGCGCCCGCCGAGAATCCCAGGCAGTAGGCGGTCAGGTTCCAGGGATTATCCAGGTCGTTGACCACCGAGCCAATCGCCACGGCGAAGATCAGCGACTCCAGCGCCGCCAACGCCGCCGTCGCCAGCCGCTGGCCGCGCATCAACAGCACCAGCCGCAGCGTGATGACCATATTGCCCAGCACGCGCAGCATGAAAATTCCGCCCGCCTTCAACAACACTTCCGCTT
>CAZQIJ010000787.1:0-1721 GCA_964592955.1 uncultured Anaerolineaceae bacterium | reverse complement strand
CGCCAAAGTAGCGGTCAGACAGTGCGACCACTACCGGATCAATTTCGACCTCGGTCACCTGCGCGCCGCGCCGCTCCAGCCAGTGCGCCAGCGCGTGCCCCGCCCCGCCGATCACCAGCGCGCGTTTGCCGGTCAGGTCGCCCAGGCGGGTATCGATGGCGGCGGTCAGCGCGCGGGCATAACTGAATTCCGGCTCGCCGGTGGTGGTGTTCACGCGCGAATGAAACGACGGCCCCAGGAACATTTCGAGCGTGTCTGCGTGGCGATACACGCGAATCGTCTGCGTGTAGCCTTCGCGCTGTTCCAGCAGCGCGCCGCTCACGCTCGTCCAGATGAAATCCGGGCGCGGCAGAATCACGACGATCACGGCGGCCAGCAGCAGCCCACCCCCGCGCGCGAAGAGCGCCGCCAGCAGCAGCAGCGCCAGCGCGAACAGCCACAGCGAAAGCGTAAGCCCCACAAACGGGATCAGCACGAACGCGGCAGTCAGCGCGCCCAACACGCTCCCCACCGTGCCTACGGCATAAACATTCCCGGCGGTCTGGATCGCGTCTGCGCCGGGCTGCGCGCTCAGCATACGGATGGCGATGGGTGGCAGCATCCCAAACAGCAGCGACGGCACGAAGAACGCCGCCAGCGCCGTGAAGATCAGCGCGAAAACATCGGCCCCGGCCACCAGCCACACGATCCAGGGCGCGGCCACCAGCCACAGCGCGTTCAGCGTCAGGATCTGCGGCAGGCGTCGGCGCGCATCCTGCACCCGCCCGCCATACCAGTACCCTGCCGACAGGCCGACCAGCGTCACCGCGATCAGCACCGCCCATACGATGGTGGTCGAGCCATAAATGGAGGCAAACAGGCGCGGCGCGATGATTTCAGAAGCGAGGTTGCCGAACCCGCCACAGAACACCAGAACATAAGGCAGGCGCCTGTGCATGTACGTCACCCCGCCAGCCGGAAGCCGAAGTAATCGCTGGGACCCGGCAGAATATCGAAGGCCGGGAACGTTTCGCGCGGGTAAACCGGCTGCGAAAGCTGCGCCAGCGTGCCATCCCGCACCAGTTCCTGCAGCGTGTAATCCACCAGCAGCCGGAAGTCGATATCGTTGCGCGGCAGCGCCATCGCCATAAAATGCTCGCTGTACCAGTCATTGGTCAGCAGCAGGTCATTGGGGTACGCTTCGACATGCGCCAGCAGCTTCATGCTGTCGGCAAAGGCCACATCCGCATTGCGGTCTTCCAGGATCTGCAGGGCGATGCTGCTTTCGTCTGTCTGGAAGATGTCGATGAGCGCATTCACGCGCCGCGCCGCCTCCACCGCGGCTTCGTCTGCGTTCGGTTCGCTGCGCAGCGTGGCCACGGTGCGCCCGCCGCGCAGTTCGGCAAAGCCCAGGATGCCGCTGTTCTGCCGGACGAGCAGCCGGTAGCCGTGCCGCAGATACGGCTGCGTGAAGTCTACGCGATCCGTCCACGCCCAATCTGGCTCCACGCCCAGCGCCACATCCGCCCCGCCAGACGCAACAAGGCTCATGGCCTCTTCAGGCGTCGCGGTCGGGAGGTATGTCACGCTCACGCCCCAGCGCGCCGCCAGCGTGTCGGTCAGCGTGCGGTGGAAAACCTCCAGGCGTCGTTCGCTCTCCTGGACGCCGGTTGCGTCTGCCGTCAGCCCGCGGATGCCAGCCACACGCACCGGACCGCCGTTTTGCAGCCGCGGGACGACAT
>CAZQIJ010000786.1:0-1722 GCA_964592955.1 uncultured Anaerolineaceae bacterium | reverse complement strand
CCTCAACAGGGTGCGACAAGCTGAGCATGCGGGGTGCAGGGGGCTTCGCTCCCTGCCGGGGGTATAGGGGCAGCGTCCCTGTACCCCTTCACACGGATCCTGTACTCAGGGTTGCAGCCACGATGGCGCAGCGCGCGCGGTGGGATGCTGCAAGATCTCCAGCAGTTTGCGCGCTTCCTGCCACAATTCCTGGGCGCGCGCATGGTTGCCGGTTCGGGCGTTGCGTTCCGCCTGAACCAGCAGCGCCTCTGCCAGCAGACGGCGCAGGTTGGCGCGCCGTGCCAGCAGCACGGCTTCGCGGACCGGTTCCGCCGCCGCCTCATACGCGCCGCGCGTGACGGCGATCTGCGCCTTGCCGGTCAGCGCGCGGATCTGCACATCGGCACTTTCGATGCTGCGCCCGGTTTCCCAGGCCTGTTCATACAGCGCCTCGGCCTCGTCGATCTCGCCGCAGCGCACCAGGGCCGATGCCAGGTTGCAGCGGCATACCGCGCGCCAATACGCAGACTCCAGGCTTTCCAGCATGGCCAGCGCTGCGCGGTGATACGTGACCGCCTGTTCGAGATGTCCTGAAGACGCGTGTGCCAGCCCCAGGTTATCCGTTTGCACGGCGATCTGCAGTGGCAGGCGCTGCGCCTCGCTCAGCTTCAGCGCGTATTCCAGCGCGGTGATGGCGCGTTGGGTGCGGCCTGTGGCCAGCAGAAACCAGCCGTAATTGCCGCGCCGCGTGGCCTCTGCGACCTTGTCTTCCAGCCGCGCCGCGATCTTGATCGCCTCAGAGAAAAACGCCTCCGCCGTCTCAATATCGCCCTGATCCACATAAACGATGGCGGCGTTAGAGAGCACAATGCCCCTGGTTTCGGCATCATCGACCTGGTTCAGCGCCATCAGCGCATACTCCGAGTCCTTCAGGGCGCGTGTACCCTGGCCCAGATACGTGCGGGCGTTGGCGATGTCGCAGTACAGCCGTGCCACCTGCACATAATCGCCCTGCACCTCATAGCGTTCCAGCGCAGATGTCCACGCCTTGATGGCCTCTGGCAGCTTCATGTGGTTGGCGTGGTGGGTGCCCAGGTCGCGCAGGGTGCGCGCCGCTTCCAGGGCGTCGTAATGCGATTCGGCCAGTTTAAGCGCGCGGTCATAGGTGCTAAGCGCGGCGCTGGAGTCCCCTGTGTCTGCATAGGCAGACGCCAGCGCGCGCAGGATTTCGACCCGCGCGGATTCATAGCCCCCGTTGGCCTCTGCCGCCGCCAGCAGATGCGGCAGCGCCTCGGCACTATGCCCGCACAGGCGCAGCGTTACCCCCAGTGTACCGCGCGTCAGGCTGTCGTCTGGCGCAAGGTCGAGCGCGCGTCGCGCATGGGTGAGCGCTTCGTCGCAGCGCCCCAGGCTGGTACACACTTTGGAGAACAGGCGCAGCACCTCCGGCAGTTCAGGCGCGTCTTCTGGCAGCAGTGCCAGCGCCCGTTCAAAGTACCCATAGGCGTCGCTGTAGCGTCCGTGATTCAGCGCCTGGCGTCCGTTCGCTGCCGCCCAGATGCGCTCATACTGGCGGTAGCGCATGTGTTCTGCCAGCCGCAGCGCCCGCGCCAGCATAAACTCGCCTTCGCTGTCCTGCCCTGTCTGGATGAGCGCTTCGCCGAGCCTGCCCACGAAATAGCTGCTCAGCTCAATGTCTCCACTCAGGTTCAGTTTCGGCAGCGCATCGCGCAGCAGATGGAC
>CAZQIJ010000785.1:0-1732 GCA_964592955.1 uncultured Anaerolineaceae bacterium | reverse complement strand
CACGCGTGCCGTGCTGGAACCGCAGCGTGAGCGCGAGGCGCAGTTGGCCGTGCTCTACCGGACGATGCAGGCGGTTTCATCCACGCTGGAGCTGAATATCGTGCTCACGCGGCTGGCAGAAAGCGCCCATAGCGCCTTCGCGGCCAGCGGCGCGGCGGTGTATGTGCCAGAGCGCAGCGGGCAAACGGTGCGGCGTGCGGCGCTGGTGGGGCTGCCAGACGCCCCCGAAACCCTGACTGCCACCGGCGACATTGCACGCGCCCTGAACGGTGAGACGCTGCGCCTGACCGACGCCAGCGGCCCGCTGCCCGCGCCGCCTGGGATGCGCTGCATGATGCTGATACCGATGCGCAGCACGCGCGCGCTGGGGCTGCTGGTGGTGTATGGCGACCGTCCGCACGCCTTCGCTGCCTTCAGCGCAGCGTTCGCGCAGGCGCTGGCGGCACAGGGCACACTGGCCATCACCAACGCGACGGTACATGATGCGCTGGCGCAGGCGGAAAAACAGCGCAGCCAGTTTGTGCGCATCGTAACGCATGAGCTGCGCGCCCCCGTCACCAGCGCGCAAAGCCTCATCCGGGTCATGATGCAGGGGCTGGCCGGAACCCTGAACGAAAAACAGCAGGACATCCTCAACCGGCTGTCTGCACGCATCGACTCGCTGCTGGTGCTGATTAACGATCTGCTGGCGCTGGCTGCCAGTAAAGCGCTTGACCATCAGCAAGCGTTCTCGCGGCTGGATGTGGCGAAGGCGCTGCAACTGGTCATCGACCATTTTACCGACGAAGCACGCCTGAAGAACGTCACCGTCACCTGGGAGGCGCAGCGAACGCCGGTGTACGTCATGGCGACGGACGAGGGGCTGACGCGCATCTTCGGCAACCTGATCGGCAACGCGGTGAAGTATACCCCTGCTGGCGGCACCGTGTGCGTGCTGCTGGCGCAGGACGGGAGCGCCGTCAGAATCAGTGTGCGCGATACCGGAATCGGCATCCCTAAGGAGTCGATTGCGCAGCTTGGCAGCGAATTCTTCCGCGCGCCGAATGCACGCGAGTCTGGCATTGTGGGTACGGGGTTGGGGCTGGCGACCGTGCGGCAGTTTGTGGAGCGCTTTTCCGGCAGGCTGGAAATTGAGAGCGAAGCCGGGGTTGGCTCCACATTTACGGTGATGCTGCCCTGCGGCTGAGGGGCAGTTCAGCGGTGCGGCACAGCCAGCAAGCGGCGGCGCAGCCTGCCAGGGACGCACCCACAGCCCGCTAGCGCAGGGCACCCCGCACCGTTTCGACAAGCTGCTGGCGCGAAAACGGTTTGGCCAGCACAAACTGTGCGCCTTTCTGCTGGGCTTCGTGCAACCGCTCTGAATAGGCACTGACCAGCAGGACGCGCAGGTGAGGATACAGCACGCGCGCGGTTTCAAACAGCGCGATGCCGTCCATGTCTGGCAGGTTGATATCGGTCACCACCAGGCTGAAGGCCGGTTCAGTGGCGAGGACGTGCAGACCTTTTTCTGCACTTTCCACGGCAGTAACCTTCAGCTTAAGCGACTCGATGATCTTGGAGATCAGGAGCCGAATGTTATATTCGTCTTCGATTATTAGCACTCGGCTCATGGCATTATTAATGAAACATCCCTCTACGATCAGTATAACATACGTCCTGAGCAGGGAAGTCGCGCTTAGCTAGTGCAGAATCAGCCTGAAAACGTTGCATGTCGCCGTGTCTGCTGAAGCAC
>CAZQIJ010000784.1:0-1738 GCA_964592955.1 uncultured Anaerolineaceae bacterium | reverse complement strand
CCGGCTCAATTGAAGGGGTGGTGATCCTCTGGGATGTGGCAAGCGGGCAGGAACTGCAACGTTTTATTGGGCACAGTAATCAATCCTGGGCATGGTTTGAACCGGATGGCTCGATCATGTCTGCCGATGTAAACGACATCCTCATGCGCTGGGATGCCCAGACCGGGCAGGTCATCCGTCAGTACACCGGCATTCCCACCTACACCGGTTTCTTGTCAATGTCGCTGCCAAACGGACAGCAGGGGCTGCTTGGCGGCAACGGGGATGGACTGCTGGTGGCGAATCAGGAAACGGGCGAGGTCATGCGGCGTTATGGTGGCGTGAACTGGGGTCCGCTGCCCGCCGACAGCAGCGCCTTCATGGTTCAACCCTGGCCCCCCATAACGGGTGTCATCACGCTGGCGACCTGGCGCTACGACAGCCTGCCGGACCTGATCGCCTGGACGCGGGAACACCGCTACGTCCGTGACTTCACCTGTGAGGAACGCGCGCTGTACGTAATCGAGCCGCTGTGCTCACCGGAGGCAGCGGGCAGCGCCCCGTAACAGGGTCAACGCAGGGGGTGGGAAAAAGTTCGGAACCTGCCCACCCCCTGTGCCAGCGCACCACAATCGCCCCTATACTGTGTTCAACAGGCAGCACAATCATCAGGGGGCGACCATGAGTACCAGTTCTGTACAACAGACCATCAAGGGTTACGAACTGCGCGAACAGATCGGCGAGGGGGGATTCGGTGCTGTTTACCGCGCCTACCAGACCACCGTTGGGCGCGAAGTTGCCGTCAAAATCATCCTGCCCAAGCTCGCCAGTCAGGCAGATTTCATCCGCCGCTTCGAAAGCGAGGCGCAGTTGGTCGCCCGGCTGGAACACCCGCACGTCACGCCGCTGTACGACTACTGGCGCGACCCGGACGGCGCGTACCTGGGCCTGCGCTGGCTGCGCGGCGGCAGCCTGCGGGAGGCGCTCAAGGATGGTCCGTTCGACCTCAATTCGGCGGCGCTGCTGCTGGATCAGATCGCGGGCGCGCTGTCGATGGCGCATCGCAACCATGTGATTCACCGCGACATCAAACCAGGCAATATCCTCTTAGACGAGGACGGCAATGCTTACCTGACCGACTTCGGCATCGCCAAAGACCTGAACTTACAGCACAGCCACACGCAGCCAGACGCGATCATCGGCTCGCTGGATTACATCTCGCCGGAGCAGGCGCGCAGCGAACCGATCACCGCGCGCACCGATATCTACAGCCTGGGCGTCACGTTGTACGAAGTGCTGACGGGCGAGCACCCCTTCGGCAGCATTTCGACCATCGAAAAACTCTACAAGCACATCAACGATCCGCTGCCTTCCATAACGGGTATCGAACCGCCGGAAGTCGCGGAAGCTGTTAACCGCGTCATTCAAACAGCGACCGCCAAGAACCCGCAGGGGCGCTACCCGGACGCGCTGGCATTCGCCGCTGATTTCCGCGAGGCAATCGGGCTGGGGCGCACGCCCACCAGCCTGGTCGAACTGCTCACCCCGCGTGAACACGAGATTCTGCACCTGATCATCGAGGGGCTGTCCAACAAGGAAATCGCGCAGCGGCTGACGGTCACGCTCAGTACGGTGAAATGGTACATCAACCAGATTTACAGCAAGCTGGGCGTGCGCAGCCGCGTGCAGGCGATTGTGCGCGCGCGCGAACTGAATCTGCTGACAAAGCCGGAGGAGGCAACCTTTGTGGGTGTTATCC
>CAZQIJ010000783.1:0-1738 GCA_964592955.1 uncultured Anaerolineaceae bacterium | reverse complement strand
GCTGAACAAACTGCGGGTGTGGGTTTCGGGTCGCTTTGCGCCGCCAGGGTGGCACACGGCGTTCCCGCTGCCGCTGATGCTGGAGACGCTGACGCTGTTTGCTTTATAGCGCAAGCGTAGCGCAGGCGGCGGTGGCCCACTGCTGAACCCCGGACCAGTAACCCTTACGATTCGTTGCTCCCAATTGTGACAAAATTCTCATAACTGTGACGGTGTGCGCCTGGCAAGCTGCGCTTGGTGGCGCGCACCCGGCGCAGGGCTTTGGCATGCGTGTGCGCCACGCTCAGCTATTCGTAGCTGGTGCAAAGTTGCTCAATGGATAATAAAAGTGACAGTGTCGGTTTTGGTATCACGTAATATATGCATAGAATTTACGAACAATTTCCGCATATCCTGTATAATGTTCGGGGTATGGCGCGCAGTGCCCACACCTTACGTTTCGCAACGAAAGGGCGGCACTGGACAAACCGTCTCTATTATGCAGTAACCAGAGAGCGCCAATGATACGCATCCCAGCAGTCAGAGGAGAAGCAATCAACTATGGAATCGCTGCATCGTGTTCGCGCAATTCTGCTTAACCACCGCGGCAACCTGTTTCTGACCAGGCACCAGTACAGCGAGAAGATGACGTTCTGGACTGCCCCCGGTGGAAGCCTGAATGAGTTTGATCGTCTATTGGACAAAGCGTTGGAACGTGAAGTGCTGCGAACGATTGGCGCGCGTATTGAGGTGGGGAATCTCGTCCTCAGCATCGAGCAGCAGATTGAGGAACAACGGTTTGTGCAGCAGCATTTCTTTGTGTGCAGGCTGATCGCCATGAACCCGCTGTTTACACCCAATGACCCGAAAATTACGGTGGACGAACAGCCTTTGGAAGCCGAAGCCCTGCAAAAGCTGCACATCACACCGGATTCTTTCAAGCGGTTTCTGCTGTGGCATTACGATCAGCTCGTCAGACTGCCAGACATCCGCCCCACGGACCGCTGAGGGCGGTTCCCGCGGGCACCACGATGTGGCAGGCACACCCCTTCAGGAGCCGTGAGCGCCGGTCTCGTGATTCAGGTCGAGCAGGCGCTGGCGGATACCCCGTGGGATAGAAAGCGGCGCGTCGGCGGGATCCGGATGGCCCCGTTAGCCTGCGCTGGCCAGTGTGCGCCGGATCTGATCCATGTGATTATCGCCATGATCTGCGTAACGGCGCGCGATTTCCTCAACCGTCACCTCACCCCACTCCGAATGGAGTCCGGTGCGCTGCCACTGCGCTTCGGTAAGCGATTCCAGCAGCGCCACGAGCCGTGCATGCAGCCCGTGCAGAATTTGCAGTGTGTCATCCAACGGCAGCGCGTAATCTGCCAGTAAAGCCAGTTCGTCCTGATCGTAAGTGTTGAGCGCCGGGCGGTCTTCGGTCAGCGGACGTTTGAAGCGAAACACGGCGTTCATGTGGCTGTCTGCCACATGGTGGACAATCTGGCGCACGCTCCATTCCTCATAGGCCGCGCCGGGTTTGCGCGGCAGCCGCATCGCAAGCTGTTCTTCGGTGAGCGGTTTTACGAGCGCTTCAAATTCTGCCGGGAAGTGCCGTATACGCTCGACAGCGGTGTGACGATCATTCATGTGCTAATCCCTTCAACTTCACAAACCCCGTTCGTTCAGCCACACAAGCATGTAATCTGCGACCTGCTGCCAGTCCTGATCCAGCATCATGTTGTGGGCCATGTTGGGGAAGAGGACCAGTTCT
>CAZQIJ010000782.1:0-1747 GCA_964592955.1 uncultured Anaerolineaceae bacterium | reverse complement strand
CCCCCATACCGCCTCCCACGCAGATCCCCAGCCCCACACCCATCCCGCTGCCGCTGCGCGCCGTGCCGGCCAGCCCCGCCGACCTGAGCGCGCTGATCAACCGTCCGCTGCCAGCCCGCGAACCGATCACGGCTGACAATGCCGCCCGCCTCGAACTGCTGAGCATCATCGGCACCCCAGAAGCGCTGGAGGTCGTGGCTGCGCCCGACAGCCGTTACTTTGCCCTGCTCACGCGCTTCGGCGTCGCGCTCTATGCCTTCGACGGCGCTGCTGCCGTAGACGGCGCTGCTGCCGCAGGCACCGACACCCCGCTGTGGCTGCCCCCTGCCACACAGGTCGCCTTCAGCCCGGATAGCACCATGATCGCCCTTGCCACCCCCAACGGGCTGCGCCTCCACCGCACCGCAGACGGCAGATTGCTGCCTTTCGAGGCCGCGCTAAGCCCGGTGCAGAACGTCGCTTTCACCCCAAACAGCCAACAGATCGTCGTGATTAGCGGCGTGCCCGGCGATCAGCGCATCTCCGTCTGGGATCTGCGCGGCACCGAGGAGCGGCTGATTGTGAGCAGCAGCGATGGCCCGCTCTACACAACATTCACCGCGCTGACGGTTTCGCCGGATGGTGAACGGGTGGCCACCATCACCGCCGCGGATTATGTGAGCATCTTCAGCCTCCGCGTAGAAGCGCCGCAGATCACACTCGAATCGCGCGGCGGTATGACCGATATCCTCTACACCACCACCGGCACACTGGTGGCTACGGGCGGCGGCGGCCAGGCCGGTCAAACGCGCGTGCTGCGCGTGTGGGACGCCGCCTCAAACACCCGCATCGACTCCCCGGCTTTCCCCTACCTCACGATGGACGGCTTATCGTCCGGCGGCGGGCGTGTCGCTTTCCGCGTCGATGACAGCGTGCTCGTGCTGGAGTCCGCCACGCGCGAAGAGGTCGCACGCATCCCGGACGATCCCGCGCTCCGTTCTGCACAGCTTTCCGGCGACGGGGCGCACCTCATCACGCTCGATTACCGCGGTGCGGTGCGCTGGCACACCCTGGATACCGGCCAGAGCACGCTGCTGGTGGAGGGCACGGGGCAGATGCGCGCGCCCCAGGCCATCAATGCCGATGGCTCGCTGGTGGTGGGGCTGGCCCCCCAGGGCCGTGGCGACACGATGCTGGTGGCCTACGACACCACAACGGGCACAGTGACGGCAGAAACCGACGCGCTGGGCACGGCAGATTATGAGAGCGGGGTATTCAGCCCTGCTGCCAACCGCTTCGCGGCATTTGAATGGGCAGAAGACGTGTACCTGTGGGATATCGACAGCGGCGAGATCAGCAGCCTTTACACCGGCTGGTACACCGTCATGCAGGCAGGCGGATTCAGCCCGGATGGCAGCCGCCTGGTCGCGGCGGACTCTGAAAGGCTGTACGGGCTGACGGTCGATGAAAGCGCCGATCCCGTTAGCGCCTATCACAACGTTGACATCGCCTATTTTGACCTGAGCGCAGACGCCAGCAGAATCGTCATCGGCAATAGCGCGCAGACCCAGGTGTGGCACTGGGAAGGGGATCTGCTTTATGAGAGCCTCACCTTGCCAGACCAGGGCGGCCCGGACGCCACCTTTGACCTGAACGCGGAGTCGGTCTTTGTCGCGCGTGGGGTCGGGTTCAACTACCTGTTCCGTTACGATCTCGAGACGGCAGAGGTCAGCTATTTTCCGTCGTGGGAATACCACAAGTCCAACAT
>CAZQIJ010000781.1:0-1758 GCA_964592955.1 uncultured Anaerolineaceae bacterium | reverse complement strand
GTCCTGCCCTGTGCGTTTCACCACGATCACATGCTCGACGACGGGCGAGCGGTGAATCGCTTCATCGGCAACTTTCTTCAGCTCAACGATGTTGCCACGCAGCCACGCGCCGTCAGCAGTGATCAGCACGCGACTCTGGGCGTCCTCAATGCGGCTGGCGAGCGCTTGCTCTGAAAAGCCGCCGTAGACCACGCTGTGAACCGCGCCGATTTTAGCGGTTGCCAGCATGGCGATGATGATTTCTGGAACACGCCCCATATAAATTGTGACGCGGTCGCCTTTTTTGACGCCCATGCTGCGCAGCACATTGGCGAACTTGTTGACTTCCTGATACAGCCGCCAGTAGGAGAAGGTCAGTTTGTCGCCGGGTTCGCCTTCCCAGATCAGCGCCAGCTTGTTTTTGCGCCAGGTTTTGACGTGGCGGTCCAGCGCGTTGAGGGCAATATTGGTTTTGCCGCCCACGAACCATTTGTAGAACGGCGCATTGCTGTCGTCCAGCGTCCTGTCCCACTTGCGATACCAGCTCAGGTTGCGTGCCCGTTTCGCCCAGAAAGCGGCGGGGTCGGCTGCGGCTTCGGCGTAGAGGGCTTCGTAATCTTTGACGTTTGCGTTCTTGAGAACGGTTTTGGAGGGGTGATACCAGTCGTCCGTAACTGGATTAAAGGTGTCTTCGGAAGTCATATAGAAGCGTTCTCCTGAAATAAGTACCACTCAGTAGCCACGTTTCACCGTGAAGCCAGTGAAATCTAGAGCGCATTATAGAATCCGTGCTGCTAAACGCCAAAAATCCGTCAAAAGGCGGAGATGAATTTTGAACCGTTTACCTGATGTGCTGCGTATAGAGTTACAGCAAGATAAAACACAGGGCTATAGAGGGAGTACAAAACACCATGTTCGCTAAGGCATTCCATGTTGAGCACGAAACGCACAAGTACGTAGAGCAGGCGGCGCGCCGGGAACAGCCGGAACAGAAAGCGCGTGAACTGCTGCCGGAATCTCAGCGCAGCAAACGTTTCGGCACGCTGCGGTTGAAGAGCTTTGTCGGAATGTTTCTGTAATGACCGCGCAGCAGCGAATTGACCAGCAGAGGCGTCCGGGCGACGCCTCTTTTGTTTTTATAGCAGGCGGATAGGTGTGCTCCTGTCCTCAGCATGGGGTGTTTTGCGCTGCTGCTTCTCCTTTCATCTTTTGACTTAAATCCTGCAACTTCTCTTTGTGAAATTGCGTACAAGAGATTGATCCACATAAGCCGGGATAAGTCCGGCGCACACAAAACAGGGGGGAAGCCACCATGTATAAACGTTATGCCGTCTTTGCGCTGCTGTTGGTTGTGCTGCTGGCATCAGCGTGTGATGCAAATGGTGTTGATGTCTCGTCCGTCGTTGTTCGCGGTTCGGGCACAGTAATTACGGAATCGCGTGAAGTCAGCGGCTTTACGGGCGTGAAGCTCGAAACCGGCGCGGCGGTCACTATTGATGTCAACGGCAGTGAGTCGCTGACGCTGACTTCTGATGACAATATTGTCGAACTGCTGACCACCGAGGTGCAGGGCAGTATGCTCGTAATCCGCACCCGCAATGGCGAGGGTATCCTGCCGACCAATGGGCTGAGCATCAGCATTTCGGCTGCGGCGCTGGATCGTTTGGAGGTGACCGGTGGCGGCTCGTTTAACATCAGCGGGGTCAGCGGGGACAATTTCAGGGTGAACGTGACTGGTGCAGCGGACATCACCGTCAGCGGCGAAGTCACCCGCCAGAA
>CAZQIJ010000780.1:0-1766 GCA_964592955.1 uncultured Anaerolineaceae bacterium | reverse complement strand
CTCGCGCGTCGCGTCCCCATCGGACTGCGCCAGCGCCAGCCCCATCTCCAGCCAGGGTCGGCGGTTGTGCTCCATGCGGCTGTAGACAAAGCGGATTGTGTTGTAGGCGAAGTCGCGGGCCACGTCACGACGTGGGCTGGCGGCGTCGCTGCCGTCCGCTGCCAGCGCATCCCCCACCGCGAACAGGTGCGCCAGCTCACGCTCGATGCTGTCGCGCCATTGTTCCGGCGGCAGAGTGTCGAACTGCCTGGCCTCATCCGTGAAGTACCGGGCATAGCGCAGGAAGACGGCGTCGGTTTCGCCCGCGGCCAGCAGCCCGGCGGCGTAGCGCGTCAGCAGCGGGTGCTGGCTGTAACGTCCATCGTCCCCGGCGTCCAGCAGACCGGCATCCACCAGCGCCGTCACCGCGTCCTCGGCGTCGAGTTCGTCGTCTATGCCCCACAGCGCCCCCAACGCCGCCGCGCTGATCGTGCTGGACGGCGCGACCACCCCCAGCGCGCGGAAGTGGGCGCGGTCGGCGTCCGTCGGCAGGTCGGTATAGCTGAGTGACAGCGCGCGTTCCAGGTTCAGGTTCTTGTCGTTGTCGTCCAGCTTCAGGTCGCGGAAGTCCGGGCGCGTTTCCAGCCGTTTCAGCAGGTCCGCGGCGGACTTGGACCCATTCTTATGCAGCCACTGTCCGGCCAGGCCGACGGCCAGCGCGTGACCGTCCAGCAGCGCCGCGATTTTGCCCAGGTCGGCGGCTTCGAGGTCGCGCCCGGCGCGGCGGGTGAGCAGGGCGCGCGCGTCGGGGTCGCTCAGCTTGTCTACGGTGTGGGCGCGGGCGCTCAACGCCTCCACGATCCCCTTCTGCCGCGTCGTGATCAGGGTGCGCAGGTCCACCCTGCCGAACTGAAACGCCTTCGCCACGCGCACATCCCACACATCGTCCAGGATGATCAGCACTTTTTTGCCGTGCAGGTAGCGCCCGAAGCTGGCGCGCGCCGCGTCGATGTTCTCGTACTCGTCGGACCGGCCATCGGCGGCGGCGCGCATCATGGCGGCGGCGTCCTGCGCTTCGCGGCGCTCCGGTCCCACCGGGATCCAGTGGATGGCGTCGAACGTGCGCCGGACTTCGCAGTCATGGCACAGGGCAGAGGCCAGCGTCGTCTTGCCAATGCCGCCGATTCCCACCAGCGCCGCCGTCTCCTGTTTCGACGTGATCGCGATCAGCGGATCGCCGCTGTGGACGGCTTTCCGCAGGGGGTCCATGTACTCGCGGCGCACGATGTAGGCTGGCGGTAAGCTCGGCGTGCCCGGAATCGGGGTGAGCGGGTGTACCGGATCGCCCAGGATGCGCACGATCTCGTTGAGCGCGTCGCCGTAATCGCGCGATGCGCGGCAGTCGATGGCGTGCCCGCTGCCGATTTCGGCGGGGATCTGGTTGTAATCGTCTTTCGGGTCGCCGCCGGTGCCGACGCGCAGCAGCGGCAGCACCGGGATGCAGTGCTCCAATGCCAGCGTCCATTCGCCGCGACAGTACGCAGAGGCCACACTCTTCGGCCCCACGATCAGCAGCAGCCGGACGGACGCGCGAATCGCGTCGCCGATGGCCTGCGTGAACGGGGTACCGTCGTTGGTCATGTGTTCCTTGTCGTACCAGGGCGCAAATCCCAGGCGTTCGAGGTCGTGGTACAGCTTGCGGACGAACGGTTCATCGTCCGCGCGGGCGTAGGAGAGAAACAGGCTGACGTGGGCGTTCGGGTCGGTCATGGATGGCCTCGCTAGGG
>CAZQIJ010000779.1:0-1767 GCA_964592955.1 uncultured Anaerolineaceae bacterium | reverse complement strand
TGCTGGCGGTGATGATGGCCAACGCGGGCGGCGCCTGGGACAACGCGAAAAAATATATCGAACGTGGGCACGGCGGCAAGGGGTCTGCCAGACACAAGGCGGCGGTGGTCGGCGATACCGTCGGCGATCCCTTCAAGGATACGTCCGGCCCATCGCTGAATATTCTGCTGAAACTGCTGGCAATTGTATCGCTGGTGCTGGCACCCCTTATTCTGGCACCCGCTTCGGTTGATCTTGCGTCATGTGCGCCCGTGACTGACGAAGCGGCAGAAGCGTGTGAGGCTGAGGAGGCTGCGCCCGCGGGTATTGGTCTTGAGAACATTGTCCCATCAGGGATTATCGTAACGCCTGAGAATTAGCGCGCTGCGTTTGTATCCCCCTCTTTGTGGGCAGAACCTCGGATGTGGTGCATGTGTATGGCAGGTGCAGCCGGGGTCAAATGCGGATTTCTGGCAGCAAGGTTATCCTCGTGTTCAGGATACCGCGTCACAGAGGATACTGCGCCGGAGACTGCCTGATGCCCGCCTTGGTTGTGCTGGAAGACGGGCCTGGGTTCGGAAAAACTGTAAGCGTTATGTTTCAGACCTGGGGCGAAACCCCATCAACCTCTGCTATTGGGCACGCTGGCAGTTTGGCTCGCTTCGCTGGCCGCAGACGATTGTCCGGGGGCAGTCCCGCAGGTGGCGCTCCAGAACATAGAACATCCGTGTTCCCGGTATGTTGGGAACTGCGGTGGCGAGAAAGATCCTGCATTCGCCACGCTTGCGGCAGCATTTGTGGTGATGCTGCTGTGGTATGGCGCAGGCAATCTGGTGCTCAGTCGCTTGAGCAGTGCAATTCGCGCGAAAGAGGAGGGCGCTGAAGTTTTGCTGCCGCAGCTCTCGCCGCCGAACGCGCATCGGGAGTTTCCGCTTGGCCCAGCGCAAGGACGTGTCGCTGCGTGTCCGCCACCCGTTTGCCAACAGGTTCCGCCGCAGCGGTGCGAATGGTCTCGTGCGCACCGCTGCGGATTGCTTCTCCCAATCTTCATCACCGAAAATCAGGGGTTAATCGCAAAGCAGCATGCGGTAATCATAAAAGGTGCAGCTTAACACTGTTTCTACTACATTGACCCCGCAATAGTTAATTTAACACGAGGTCGCCTGTTACTTTAACGATACCTTAATGGTACCTCGCAATTCACTTAATCAAGATACCCTACCATTAGGCTTGCGGTTAACAGCCGTGAATATACATTGGCGTTGTAAGGAGTATTACATCTATGCAACAAATGAAGCACCACTTCCCCAGACTGTTGTTAGCAGCACTCACGCTGGCAGCAGTCTTTTCATTTGGGGGCGCGCAAATTACGCGCGCTACGGCTATCCTGGAAACGTTCATGCTGCTGACACCTGCCGATGACGCCACCGTCACCGACACGGCAGCCGTGACCGCCATCACCTGGGAAGAATCGGCCAACGCCACCAGCTACACCTTCGACCTGGATCGCCCGACGGCGGCCAACGTCACGCTGTCTGGCCTGACCCCGGCTGCCGATGCCGACGGCCTGACCTGCGCCAGCGGCACCTGCACGCTGACGGTTGACGGCGCAGCCGTGCTCACCGAAGACGGCGAATACAGTTGGACGGTCACCGCGACTGACGGCACCGATACGCTGGGCGCAAGCAACAATCCGTTCACCTTCACGGTGGATACCACGCCTGCGCTGGGCGCGTTCATGCTGCTGACACCTGCCGATGACGCCACCGTCACCGACACGGCAGCCGT
>CAZQIJ010000778.1:0-1768 GCA_964592955.1 uncultured Anaerolineaceae bacterium | reverse complement strand
GCGGTACAGTGGCCGGTTCTGCCTGCCGCGCCCTGCTGCACCGCCTCAACCATCCCCGGCAGACTGAGGTAATCCAGGGAGTCTGCGCCAATCTCTGCGCAGATGCCCGGAATATCCAGGCGGTGGGCGATGAGCTGCCTGTAGGTGGCCATATCCACCCCCATGAAACACGGATGCCGCACCGGGGGTGATGACACCCGAATGTGTACTTCGGCGGCACCGCCGTCGCGCAGAAGCTGCACCAGCGGGCCGGATGTCGTGCCTCGCACTATAGAATCATCGACCAGGATCACGCGTTTGCCCTTGAGGTTGGCCGTCAGAGGGTTGTACTTGAGGCGGACGCTGTCGCGGCGCAACCGGTCATCCGGCTGAATGAAGGTGCGCCCGATGTAACGATTCTTGGTCAATCCCTCGGTATACGGAATACCGGATTCCAGGCTGTAGCCAATGGCAGCCGGGGTTGCAGAATCCGGCACACCGACCACGATATCGGCCTCCACGGGTGCCTCGCGCGCAAGCTGCCGCCCCAGGCGCTGCCGCACACTGTGAATCACCTGACCTTCAAGCTGTGAATCCGGACGCGCGAAGTAGACATATTCGAAGATACACAGCGCCCGCCGGTCAGACGCCCGCCCGATAAACGAGGTAAGGCCGTTGGCGTCCAGACGGACGATTTCCCCCGGCTCCACATCGCGCAGGAACTGCGCGCCAATCGTCTGGAGCGCACACGATTCAGACGCCACCACATAACCGTCGTCCAGTTTGCCGATGCACAGCGGGCGCAGCCCCAGCGGATCGCGCACCGCGTAAACGGCGTTTTGGGTGAGGATTGTGAGCGAATAGGCTCCGTCCGCCGCCATCATGAGGGCGCGAATCCGGTTCTGCCACAGGTCAAGGTTCTCGCCGGAGTGATCGACAAATCCGCCCTGCCACACTTCCGGGGGAGCCGCCAGCATCTGCGTGATGACCTCACTGTCGGTGGTCGAAGACAGCCCTACGCCGCGCTTCAGAAGCTGCTGCCGCAGTTGCATGGTGTTGGTCAGGTTGCCGTTGTGCGCCACCCCCAGCGGGCCATAAGCGGACTCAATGAGATACGGCGAGGCATTGCGCACATGGGAGGATCCGGTCGTGGAGTAACGGTTATGGCCAATGGCCAGGTTCCCTTTCAGCGGCGCGAGGTTCTCCTCGTTGAAGACCTGCGAAACCAGCCCCATCCCTTTGTGAATGTAGGCATTACGGCCATCGCTGGTAGTGATACCGGCGCTTTCCTGCCCGCGATGCTGCAGGGCAAAGAGCGCGAAGAACGTCAGCCGTGCCACATCGCGCCCAGGCGCATAAATCCCAAAAATCCCGCATTCTTCATGCGGTTTATCGTTTGGATAGATCACTGTTTCACCTTCTGGACTGGTTCCTGAGACCAATGTACCTTGTCTTTCAAGTGTAAATCAAACCGGGTTGCGACAGTATTCAGGAATCCCGGCGAGACTGCCGGGAACCGCATTATGTCCAGTTGTACTGGCCGAGGGTGCGCCGGATGCGCGCTTCTGCAGGAAGCTGACCGGGCAGGAAGGGCTGCCCGGTCAGCTTCTCATACGTACTGATGTAGCGCTCTGCCACTTCAGCCGCGAATTCGGGCGGCATCACCGGGGGAGCACCTTCACCACGATACCCCTGCGCCGCAAACCACTTCCGCAGGAATTCCTTGTCCATATTCTCTGGCTCGTCGCCGCCGGGGCGGTAGCTGCCGCGCATCCAGTAGCGGCTGGAG
>CAZQIJ010000777.1:0-1777 GCA_964592955.1 uncultured Anaerolineaceae bacterium | reverse complement strand
CTGTAATGCTATACCTTCGCCTGACAAACGCTACATTAGTTTTGTATCGAACTGTGGTTTTGAGGTTGCTGATGTCGGAGATTTCCCACGAGAGATGATGATGTGGGACTTACAGACAGGGGAGATGGCTCAAATCACAGATTTTTCAGCTTCCGCAAATGGACAACTATTCAGAGCGACATATCGACATGATTGGTATAACACTGAAACACTTCTCGTCGGCGTGAATTACCAAATCGGCGATTCTGCTCAGAATCAGGAATTCTTTACATATCAACCAAACAGCAGAACAACTACCATCCTGTCTACAACAATTGGGACCGGTTTCAAACTCAATCCTGTCAATAAACAACTTGTACTCACACCCTTCCTCGCTTTTGGAAGTGAGTCAAGTGCAACGGCATTGACGCGGCTTGAAGTCGTTACGCTGGCACAGGATACTCTGACATCTGATGTCTCGGTAAATGTACCTTCAGGTTGCCAGTCAGGGTGGTCGCCCGACGGGACACGACTTTACTATGTCTTGTACTCTGAAGGAAACTGTCAAGGGATAGCCAGCGCTGTCGTGTTCATTGACCCCGCTACAAGTAACATGCAAACCGTTGACTTCCTGACCAGCAACACGCCCGACAATTATGTCATCCCGATTGGCTGGGTTGCTCGTTAGCTGTTCGACACGACCTACACGCACGCTCTGCCCTGGGCGGCGGCGCTCCAGGTGAGCGGCAGCGACGAACCTGTGACGTTTGTGCAAGACACACTGCTGGATGTAGCCGTGCAGATGCGCGTGCAGCTTGCCGGGCGCATGGCGCGGCTGAGCGTGCGCCAGAGCGCGGCAGGCGCGTACACAGCGGTGCTGAGCGCCGACGGCAGCCTGACGCTGTTCAAGGGCGACACCGTGCTGGGCGCGAACACGGCGCAGCCCATCCAGGCGGGTGAGTGGCGCACGCTGCGGCTCTCGGCAGTCGGCGGGCTGGTGCGCGTGGCACTGGACGGCGTGGAGCTGATCGCCGCGCAGGACGCCGCACCGCTGCCCGCCGGGACGCTCTCGTTCGCCAGCATCGGCGGCGGGGTGGTGATGGTGGATGATGTTAGTATCAATATGTTGCTTGTGTAGTATTTTTCCCCTTCCGCAACCCCAACGGTTACAGCTACACCAACCTTTCTGCCTACATAAAACAGTTCTCTCAGTCAAGATCGCCTCGATATTCAGGGCTTGATTGCGATGGCAAGCAGTGACACCACTGCCTGTGATGCAGCGCAACTACGCACCAGAATTCAGTTTGCCAACAGCAATCCTAACACTGTGCATGTTATTCGCCTCGGCGCTGGCTGCCGTTTTACGTTTACGGATAAATATGATCAAGACCCCAATACGCAGGCGGCTTTGCTGATCGGCAATACAACCGTTGTCATTTTGGGTGGTGATGGGAATTACCCCAATGCTGCTTCCCGTAGCATCATTGAAAGGGCGGGATCGCTTGACTTCGGTTTGTTCCGCACGCGCCCTAACAGCCGCCTGATTCTGTATCGTGTCATTATCCAGAATGGTAAGAATGGGTACTCCACAAGTGGAGGGGGTATCAGCATAGAAAGCACTCTGGAAATTTACGATTCTGAGTTCGTCAATAATACTGCCGACAATCGGGGCGGGGCGATTGATATTTGGAGCGGGAGCGCAACTCTTAACCGCGTAACCTTCATCGATAATTCCGCTGGTGGATTTGGCGGTGCAATCGGTATCCCCTCCGGTAGTAATCAGTTTTTGAATATTCAG
>CAZQIJ010000776.1:0-1777 GCA_964592955.1 uncultured Anaerolineaceae bacterium | reverse complement strand
TCCCAAGCTACGCAGCACCGATGGAAACCACTGGGCTGTATCGCGCGATCCCGCGCGGCAATTCGTTGTGGGTGCTGTTCGGCGGTTCCGGGCCAGTCACGACGGGTTCATTCTGGCTGGACACGATTGCGGAGATCGATCTGGCGACACTGGCGACCGTGCGCGTCATCAATCTGAACCACTATGAAATAGTCAACGACCCTGACGGACGTGGCTACGACAGCAACGTTGCCGACATCGCCTGGGGTGCAGATGGCACCATGTATATTGTGGATGCGGGTATGAACGCGCTGCTGTCGTGGACGGAAACGGACGGTTTGGCGACAGTGCAGGCGTGGGGGAACGACGTGCCAACCGCGATTGAGATCGCGGATGATGGCAGCTTCTACATCGGCTTCCTGGGCGAAGGGATTGCGCCCGGTGCAGGCAAGATCGAACACTGGGCAGACGGTGAACTGGTCGAAACCTTTGCGGGGTTGACCGCCGTTACGGACATTCTGCTGGCAGGTGACACGCTCTATGCGGTGCAGTTGTTCGTATTCGGTGAACAAGGTCCCGGCCCGGGCAGCGTGGTCGCGGTGAGTACGGATGGTGCGACGCCCGTAGCCGAAGGTATCCCGGCACCGTTCGCGCTGGCGATGGATGCGGACGGCGCGCTGTATGTCAGCTTCGGCACAGTCGCCTTCGCCTCTGGCATGACTGGCGGTGTCCTCAAGCTCAGTTCGGGGATGTAGTCTGACATCGCCCGGCTTTCCCTTGACATGGACGCATGTGCCTGAGCGAATGCGTTCATGTCATCTGAGAAAAAGAACTCTATGCTGAACGTTATCATCCCGCTCTTCATCTTTCTTCTTGCCGGATGCGCCTCAGTGCCACCCCCATCCGCGGCTGAATCCGGGAATGCGGAGCGCGGTGCACAAGTCTTTTTGCAGGGGCAGGCGAATACACCAGCATGTTCGACCTGCCATCACACAGTTACAGGGCAATATGGCTTCAGCATCGGCCCGAATCTTGCTAGGATCGCTGAACGTGCTGGAGCGCGGGTTGAAGGGATGAGCGCAGGGGAATACCTACGCCAGAGTATCCTCGAACCGCACGATTTTGTTGTGTCCGGCTATCGAGACATTATGTATCCTGATTACCTAACACACTTAGGAGAGCAAGACATCGAAGACCTGATTGCGTATCTGCTCACCCTGTAGGTTCTGCTTGTCTGTCAAGCGGTTGCGGACATGAAGTCGAGACTGCTCTCCACGATGCGAGCCCGCAATGAATTTGCAGCCTGACTGTTTTGCCTGACAAAGGGAACGGATGCTGGATACAGCAGGTAAAACCTTGATCCTTGGCGGCGTTCTGAACGTGCTTTACGGACTGCTTACGGGACTTCCAGCAGGCATGATCCGGCAGAAACAGCCGACTGATTCCAAATACCTGCGGTTTACCCATGTCGGCGCACTGATGTGGGGTCTCCTCCTAATCAGTCTATCCCTTGCGCTGGCACTCTCCCCGTTGGATGCGGCAGTCGAAACACTTGCCGCCGTGTTAATGGTCGCTGCCTGTGTTTTGCTGGATGTGAAAGACACGCTCAATTGGTGTATGGGAATTCAGGATGAATTTGCCGAAAAACCCAGGCTGCCCTTAGCGCTCGGCGGGTTGTCCACACTGGCATCGCTGATCGGCGCGCTGATTATTCTAGTGGGCGTGGTTCAAGGACTGGTAGCTTGATGCCGGCTCATCCAACTGCTTATGGACGCAAAAAGGAGGCGACACGGTGACT
>CAZQIJ010000775.1:0-1780 GCA_964592955.1 uncultured Anaerolineaceae bacterium | reverse complement strand
GCTATCGAATATATGTCGCTATCGAAAACCTATAACATGGCTGGCTGGCGGCTGGGGGCAGCCGTCGGTAACGCGGATGCGATTGCGAACCTGCTGCAAATTAAAAGCAACATGGACAGCGGGCACTTTAAGCCCATCTATGAAGCAGGTATTGTCGCATTGGATGACACGCCGGATGAATGGCAAGCGGCGCGTAATGCGCTGTATCGTGCGCGGCGCGATCGTATACTTGCTGCCCTGCCGCAAATTGGTCTAGAGGCAGCCGTGCCCAGAGGTGCAATTTATGTCTGGGCGCGCGTTCTGGAGGGCGATGGTGATCACTATACAGAGCAGGCGTTGACGCAAGCGCATGTTTCCGTTGCGCCTGGTTCTGCGTATGGACCGGATGGCAAGAACTACGTTCGTGTAAGTTTGGGCACGCCGGATGCGCGTCTTGATGAAGCGCTGGAACGCTTGAAAGCGTGGTACGCTTCACACTGACTCATCCCTGAAAGATGTGGATTGCAAAATATGTCTGACTACCGTAATGAAGAAGAGCAGCAGCGTGAGCGCGTCTTTCTTGTGGGCGTGCAGGAAAAAAGCAGTCGTCCGCTGCTAACCGTCCAGGAATCCCTGAGTGAGCTAATTCTCCTCGCTGATACTGCGGGAATGACGGTAGTTGGACAGGCGACCCAGCAGATTCAGCGTATTGACCGTTCAACCTATATCGGTTCCGGCAAGGTGGATGAGATTAAGCAGCAGATAGAAGATCTTCAGGCGCAGGTGATTGTGTTTGATGATGAGCTGTCTCCCCGGCACCAGCGTGAGCTTGAGAAACGCTTTGGCGAGAATGTCAAAGTTCTTGATCGCTCTGTGCTTATTCTGGACATCTTCGCTCAGCACGCGCACACTCGCGAAGGTGCGCTTCAGGTAGAACTGGCGCAGTACGAGTATCGTCTGCCCCGGCTAACGCGGCAGTGGACACATCTGGCAAGGCAAACCGGCGGCGCTGGTGCACGCGGTGGCTCTGGTGGTGTGGGCGTGCGTGGTCCTGGTGAAACGCAGCTTGAAGTCGATCGGCGCGAAATTTCTCGCAAGATTGACCGCCTGAAGCGCGACCTGGATGTTGTGCGCCAGCACCGCGCCCGGCATCGCAGTCAGCGTACCCGTTCGGGAGTGCCGGTAGTAGCACTGGTGGGTTATACCAATGCCGGGAAATCCACCCTCTTGAATACGCTGACGGGTGCAGACGTATATGTAGCCGACCAGCTTTTTGCGACGCTTGACCCAACAACACGTCGTGTTGAGCTGCCGTCGGGACGTGCAGTTGTGTTTACGGATACTGTTGGGTTTATTCAGAAGCTGCCTACCACGCTGATTGCTGCATTCAGGGCAACACTTGAGGAAATCAGCGAAGCGGATGTGCTGCTGCATGTGGTGGATGTGCATCATCCCAATGTTGCCCAGCAGATTGAAACGGTCGATGATACACTGGCTGAAATAGATGTGCCGCCAATTCCACGTATTCTGGTCTGGAACAAGATTGATCTGTGGGGTGATGCGCCTTTACCGGTAGTGGAACTCCCTGGTTATGCGGCGCAGGTCGTGGTTTCTGCTCATCAGCGAGTTGGGATTGAGTCGTTACTGCACAGCGTAGAGCAGGTCTTGGCGGCTTCGCTGTATCATGTGCGCATGCTGATCCCATTTCAACATGGGGATGTTGTATCACTGCTCTATGATACGGCACTGGTTGAACAGCAAGAACATACTGAAGCAGGTGTTATTCTTACCGTGAAGCTCT
>CAZQIJ010000774.1:0-1780 GCA_964592955.1 uncultured Anaerolineaceae bacterium | reverse complement strand
GAACTGAAGACCACCGCCGCGCCGATTGGCATCCCCTGGGCGGCATGCAGCAGGTTGAAGAACCCGTCCGCCTTAACATCGAAGACGAGATCGAACTGCGACGGGTCTTTGTCCGGCAGGCGGCGGCTGATTTCGAGGCCGCCCGCGTGGATCAGCACATCAATGCGCCCAAACTGTTCACGCACGGCATGGATCGCGTTGCTCACCGCTGCTTCGTCGCGCAGATCGACACTGTAGTAGTACGCTTCGCCACCAGCGGCAACGACGGCTTCGATGGCGCTTAGCGCGGCTTCCTGGCGTTCCACACCCGCTGCCCGCCGTTCTACCTGCGCCGGTGTCAGTTTTTCGCCAGCCGCTTTGGCATCCGCGATGAGGCGTTCTCTGAGCATGTCGCGGTTCTGCCGGAACAGTGCGATGTACGGATCGTCCATCTGGGGTGCCGGTGTGAGGTCGAGCAGATAGAAGGTGCCGCCGCTGGCCGCCGCCAGATCGCCAATGATGGCGCTGGTGATGCCGCCTGCCGCGCCGGTCACAACGAACACGGTGCTTTCGTCCAGCACCATACCGCTGAACGGTTCCCCCACCGGCTGTTCTTCCAACGTAACCGTGAAGCGCTGGTTATCCCGGATACCGATTTCGACCGCACCGGGGTCGGCAAGGGTCTCGGCAAGGAGCGTGTCCGCAGGGTCATCAACCGCGAGATCAGCCTCAAAGTCAACGGCTTTGACCAGCGCTTCCGGCCATTCGCGTTTGTAGGCTTTGGTAAAGCCGGTCACCGCGCCGCCAAGCGGAGCCGTCGCCCCATCCATGCCGTGCAGTCCTCCCAGGCGCGTCGCGCTGACGAGGAAGGTCCCGGCACCGTTGATCTGTTCGTAGAGCGTGCGCATGGTGACGTAGAGATTCTTCACGCGCTGGCGGTTCAGTTCGCGCCACAGCGCCAGATCCATGGCTTCAAGTTCCGGTTCTGCGTCCAGCGCAGGCAGCCAGTACACCCCGCTGATATTGCCCCAGGCCTGCAACTGCGCTTCCAGCGCTTCAGCGCTGATGTCCGGATCCGCAACGGTCAGCACGCTGACGCCGCGCGTTTCCAGACGGCTGATGAGCGCTTCTGCCACGCCGCCACGATCCGGCATTACAAAAACGCGGTCACGGGTGTCCAGTGCGACGCCTGTCGGCAGGCACAGGTCGAGGGGTGGGCGCAGTGAGGGCACCGCAACGCGGCGCGGGAACGTGTTGGCCGTGTCAATCGAACCGGCCCCTGCGATGGCTGGCGTCTGCATCTGGCCTGCCGGAACCGCTGCGGCCTGATGGGCGACCACATGCCCATTGCTTCTCAGATCAGGGCGCATCTCATAAACAAAGTCCACGACGCGCGCCAGGGTAGGATAGTCGCGCAGTTTGAGGTCGTCGCGGCGGGGGATATCGAAAGCCTTGCGGATGGCGGCGAAGGTCTCGGCCTGCTTGACGGTATCGATGCCCAGGTCAGCTTCGAGGTCGAGATCTGGTTCGAGCATGTCGGTGGGGTAGCCGGTCTGCTGCGCCACGATATCGAGCACCGTCGCCAGCACCGGGTCTGCAGTAGTATCCGCGGTCGGCATCTGGGGCACTGCCTGCGGCGCAGTGCGTGCGGCTGCGGCAAGGTCAGGGCGCATCTCATAGACGAAATCCACGACGCGCGCCAGGGTGGGATAGTCGCGCAGTTTGAGGTCATCGCGGCGGGGGATGTCGAAAGCCTTGCGGATGGCGGCGAAGGTCTCGGCCTGCTTGACGGTATCGATGC
>CAZQIJ010000773.1:0-1787 GCA_964592955.1 uncultured Anaerolineaceae bacterium | reverse complement strand
CCGAAGGACGTGGTGAAGGGCGCAGTGAGGACAGGGCGCAGGCGGACGAGGGTCACTGCTTCGAGCGTGATCGGATCATGTTTCAGGGAGATGGCGTGCATAGGCGGCTCGCTTTTGGGGTCAGGTGAATGCATGACGGTAGTGTAGCGCAGCGCGCGCCACGGGACAAGCACCGCCGCGCCAGCGCGAAACAGTCGGCAGCGGCGGCAGGGGGTGCGGCTTGGTACCATCGCAGGCATTCCGCCGCAGTCTGGCGGGTGAGGGCTTCAGGCGGCACACCGCAGCCTTCGCCGCCGGTCAGATCACGCCGTGCTCATGCAGGATAACGCGTGACCGGGCGACTGCTGCCTCCATCGTATCGTAGAACTCCACAGGCAGCTTGCCCAGGTTCATCACCATGCGCCCCAGAATCACGCCGATGGTGGGTGCCTTCACAACCAGCACCGCCAACCGGTCAGGCGGATTGTTGCGTATCATCGCGCGCACTTCCAGCGGCAGCCGCGTAATGCGCGATCCCTCAACGATGATGACGTGGTTCGGCAGGTTGTCTTCGCGCACCATGGCCACAACCTCACGGGTGGAGCGAAACACCTCGTCCATGGTGATCGCGCCAATCCACTCGCCAACATACGTACCTGGTTCAACGCGGTAACAGGTGATGGGCATAACCTCAAACCTTTCTTCTAATGGAGAAATCAAAACGAACACGCACAATCGTAGGGACGAGGCCTGCCTCGTCCGCCCCGGACAACGCAGGCGTTGTCCCTACAGGGGGTGTATCTGATTTGCGTTTTCCATAAAAACAAACAGCGCTGGCTCCGTAAGTATCCTTAATGCAGGAACATGGTAAACGCATTGAATGATCGGTTGGTTTTGTGCTTCAGCAGACACGGCGACATTCAACGTTTTCAGGCTGATTCTCCATTAAGTATAACGAAGCATTGCAAAACGCGCCTCCGTCATCGCAGCGCGGGCTGTCTACGAGTAACCACTCAGGTAGTCTGTTGGGGGGGGGCGCTGCCCCCAACCCCCCCGCCAACTTTTTGTAAAAAGTTGGATCAAAAACTTTTGAATTTCTCGAGGGATTGATCGTTGTCCTGGGGCAGCCTGATGAAACGATGCGCGATTGTGATGCGCCTGCCCTGCGCTTGGCCTCCTCCAAATTGCGCATATCCGCGTTTGTGCGTACAGTTAGCATATTCGTATACCCACAGTCGATGAGGAGCTTTCATGATCAACCGGTTCAGAGTCCTGTCCTTCGCGCTGATCATTACACTATTTATTGCCCCCACAGCCGCACAAATCGCCCCGCGCGCCACCTATACCGTCAACTCAGATATCGACGCCGCAGACGCCACGCTTAACGGTGTGTGCGCCACCGCTGGCGGCGTCTGTACGCTCCGCGCCGCCCTCGAAGAAGCCAACAACTCCGCCGGATCAGACACCATCACATTCAGCATCGGGTCTGGCTTTAAGAGCATCACCCCCACGCTGGGCGGTGGATCGCTGCCGATGATCACACAGCCCGTCACGCTGAACGCCACCACGCAGCCCGGCTATGTGGGCACGCCGCTGATTCAGATCAACGGCAGGCTGGTTATCCAGGCTGGCAGCTCCACCGTCACGGGCTTTGTGCTGGGCGGCATCACGCTGCAAAACCTGGGCAGCAACCTGGTCACCGCCAATTACATCGGGACGAACGCCACCGGCACCGGGCCAGACGCCATCAGCGGCATCGAAGGGGTCCTCATTACGTCCTCCAACAATAATATCATCGGCGGCGACAC
>CAZQIJ010000772.1:0-1788 GCA_964592955.1 uncultured Anaerolineaceae bacterium | reverse complement strand
CGCTGGGGATGCATCAACGGTTCGCCGCCGGTGATGACCACTTTCTGAAAGCCCAGACGGGCGGCCTCTTCAGCCAGGCGCAGGACGTCCCCCACTGGCATCGCCTCGCGTCGTCGCGGACCGGCTTCGGCGTAGCAGTGGGCGCAGGTCAGGTTGCAGGCGTAGGTGATGTGAATGTAGGCGTTGACCAGGCGGTCGGGCGGGGTGTGCAGGCTGCGCTCCAGGGCGCGCACGCTCGCCAGCGCGACCTCGGGACGGGTGACCAGGCCCAGGCGGTCCAGCCGGGCGACGGTCTCTTCCGCCGAAGCGCTCATCGCCAGGGCGACCGCCGCCACCGTCCGCCGCGCCTGCGGCAGCACCTGACTGGGATGCGGCCCGCCGCGCAGCAGCGTCAGCAGTTTGCCCTTTTGCAGCAGTCCGTAGCGCTGATCCACGCCGCGTTCGGCCACCGCCTGCAGGTTCTCCTCGGAAAAGACCTCCGCCAGGGCGCGGTCGGTGACCACGTCGAAGAAACGACGGTAGGCGGCGCAGTAGGGATCGCGCCGCGCCGGGTCCCAGCGACCGCCGCTGGCAGCCAGGGCATCGTAGGGGCAGCCGCCGCGGCAGTACGCCCAATGCGGGCAGCCGGCGCAGGTCTCGGCGACGCGTTCCTGCCGCTCCTGCCACATCCGCCAGACCGGCGATTGCGCCAGGTCGTCGAGAGACGGGTTATCGTGGACGTTGCCCAGGCGGAATTGGGGCATTCCCGCCCAACGCTGGCAGGGGGTGATCCAGCCCTCGGGGTCCACCGCCAGATGCCTGCCGATGCAATCGGTAAAGGTGCAGATGCCGCCCTGCCCGGCGGAGACGCTGCGGCACATCGCGTCCAGCGTGCCGATGCGGATGCGGTCGAGATGATTCAGGTAACGGTCGAGCAGGTGGAGCAGGAGATCGCCCAAGGAATCGGGCGGGAGCGCCCAGGGTGCATCGGGCTGACTTAGAGACGGAACCGCGGCGTGGATGCTGAACCCCAGCCCTTGTTGCAGGAAGAAGTCGAAAATTTCATCCGCCCGCTCCGCCGACCGACGGGTGAAGGTGCAGATGGCGCCGACGCTCAGTCCGTGCTGACGGGCGCGGCGGATGCCCTCCATGGTGCGCGCAAAGTAGCCCGCCCCGCGCTGGGCATCATTGATGGCTTCGGGACCGTCCAGGCTGGTGCCCAGGTCCACCTGGTACTCGTCGAAGACCTCGCACAGGGCGTCGGTCAGGAACCACAGGTTGCTCTGGACGGCGAATTGAACGCGACGCGGGGCGAGTCCATCGCGCAGCAGCGGCAGCGCCTGGCGGTAGAAGCGCACCCCCGGCAGAAGCGGCTCGCCGCCGTGGAAGGTGATGTGCAGTTCCCCGCCATCCCCCAGCGTGCGCGCCCAGCGCGCCGTGGCTTCCAGCGTGGCAGGTGACATGGTCGGACTGCCCTGATGCGGTCCAAAGCAATAACTGCACTGCGCCGGGCAGTTCAGCGTGGGCAGGAGCATGAGGTGAGTGGGGGAAGAGAACATAATTTTTTATCGCATAGAAACCACATTGTAGTTCCATGAGATCATGGAGTTGGATAATACAGACGATAGTTATCAAATTCGTAAGTAGCAGTCTGATTGGCACCGAGATCAACGGTTATGCTTACATACCCTTTTGTCAGATGGGAATCATGGTATTCACCTACCAATTGATCGTTGATGAGCAAACGGATTTGACTGCCTTGTGCTTCAATCGCAAGCAAATTAGGAGAAAAGCGATTGATAGCTAAAC
>CAZQIJ010000771.1:0-1795 GCA_964592955.1 uncultured Anaerolineaceae bacterium | reverse complement strand
CTTTTGGTTTTGGTCAATCAATAACCTACTACCTTTGTCTCATCTTTCCTAGACCCACCTCTGAAAAGGGTGAGGGGGGGCAAAGATACCTGAGCAGTTACGAATTGGGGTACAATCAGAATGGGTGGTATCGCGCTGCGCGCTGCGCTGACGGCGTGCGGCTTTAGGATGAACTGATGAGACGAAGCATCAAACGCGTTGTGGCACTGATGGCGCTGGGGCTGGCGGCCTGTATCCCGGTGGAAGAAGCCCCCGCCATGCTGATCACCGTCCAGGTGGACGGGCGCTCGCTGACCTATACCGAAGAAGAACCGCTCACTGTGCAGCAGTTCCTGGACGCCATCGAAATTGAGCGCGGCGAACTGGACCGCGTGAACCCGCCCCTGTTCTCGCAGATCAGCGACCTGATGCAGATCACGGTGGTGCGCGTGAGCATCGAGGAATACTGCGAAGACGAAGAAAAGCCGTTTCAGATCGAAACCCGCTTCAGCGAGACCGTGGCCGCCGGTACAGAAGTGGTGGCCGAAACCGGGCGCAGCGGCAGGATTCAGAACTGCTACCGCGTGGAGATTGCAGACGGCGTGCGCGGCCAACCGCAGCGCGTCAGCGGGCCGAACGTCATCGAAGAGGCTGTTAACCGCATTGTGTATGTTGCGCCGCCCAACACGCTGGACCCGGTGCAGATCAGCGGGACGATCGCTTACATCAGCGACGGCGACGCGTGGGTGATGCGCGCCAGCAGCGACGCCCGCCGCCGCGTGACCACCACCGGCGACCTGGACGGGCGCGTCTTCAGCCTGTCTGAAAACGGCCAGCGCCTCATCTTCACGCGCACGTCGGCAGAGGTCGAGGGGTTCAATAACCGGCTGTGGCTGATCCCGGACGTGCTCGCCAGCGAACCGCAGCGACTCGAACTGCGCCCCGCCAACCTGCTTCACGCCGCCTGGATTCCGGGCCGCGCCAACCAGATCAGCTATTCCCAGGCCGAACCGCGCCCCTCGCCCCCCGGTTGGCGCGCGTTCAATGACCTGTGGGTGATGACCATCGAGCCGGATACCGGCGCGGAGATCCGCCTGGAGCCGATCATCGAAAACGACACCGGCGGCGGCGGCCCGTTTAACTGGTGGGGGCGCGAGTATGCGTGGTCGCCAGACGGCCAGCAGGTGGCCTATGTCCATGCGGACGAAGTGGGGGTGCTGGATACGCAGACGGGCGAACTGCGGCCCCTGCTCAACTTCTCTGAACTGGCCGTGATTGCGGATTGGTCATGGCGCACGACGGTCTCGTGGTCGCCAGATGCGCGCACGCTCATCACCACCACGCACGGCGCGCCCTACCGCGACGAAGACCCGCGCCGCAGCCCGGTCTTCAATATTACTGCTGCGTCGGTCGATGGCGGTATGCAGGCCACCCTGCTGGAACTCGCCGGGATCTGGTCGCTGCCCAAATTTTCGCCCTTCGTCCCCACAGACAGCGTGTTTCCCAAAGGTTATCTGGCCTATATGAAAGCGCGCCAGCCGCTCGAAAGCCTCAGCAATCAGGCAGAGTATGACCTGGTGGTGGCCGACCGCGACGGCAGCAACCCGCGCCGCATCTTCCCGGCGGAAGACTCGCGCGCCGGGATTTTGTCGCGCGAGTATACCTGGAGCCCGGATGGGCGCGAGCTGCTGGTGGTCTACCAGGGCAACTTACAGCTCATTGATGTCGAAACCGGTCTCGCGCGCCAGCTCACCCTGGACGGCAACGTGTCTCGCCCGGTATTGTGGGCGCGCTGACGGCCAGCCCAGGCCGCAGC
>CAZQIJ010000770.1:0-1797 GCA_964592955.1 uncultured Anaerolineaceae bacterium | reverse complement strand
TTGGTGGACAGCGTCGCGGATCGTCCCGGCTACCAGGGGGATTACGTGACGGCGTGGTGGGTGAGCGCGGCTGTTGCCGGGACGATCTTCGCGCGGCGCAGCCGCCTGGAATCGCCAGAGCAGCGCGTTGTGCTGCTGCTGTATGCTGCGCGCAGCCTGAAGCGGCTGCTGGAAACCGTTGATGTGAAGATGCCGGGCCTGAACGCGTATCCGGTCTGGTGGGGCGAATCGCCCTGGGAAGGCAAGCCTTTCATCGGCCTGAAAGCGTTCACCCCCGAACAAGCCCCCATCTTCTATGGCCGGGATCAGCAAACCCAGGAGCTGCTGGCGCTGGTTTCCAAACATCGTATTGTGGTGGTCACAGGGGCAAGCGGCGCGGGGAAGTCCTCCCTGGTGGGCGCGGGGCTGCTGCCGCGCCTGAGCAAGAACGCGATCCCTGGCAGCCGCCACTGGCAGCAGATCCGGTTTACGCCGGATGAAAACCCGTTTGCCTCGCTGAAAGCCGCACTCACCATGCACCTGTGCCCTGGTGAACAGCAGTTAGAAACACGCCTGCGCCAGGATCCTGGCCTGCTGGAGTCGCTGTCTGACCGCTATCTGTTGGACAAGGACGGCCAACTGCTGCTGTTCATTGACCAGTTTGAAGAGCTGTTCACGCTGGTGCTTTCCGAGCGTGACCGGCGTGAATTCATCCACCTGCTCACCCATATCGTCACGTCAGCGCGGCTGCGCGTGGTGCTTACGGTGCGCAGCGACTTCTTCCCGGTCATTATGGAACATACCGAGCTGGTCCAACTGATTCAGGGGCGGCAGTACATCGTGACTGCGCCAGGGGAAGCCGATCTGCGCGCCATGATTGAACGTCCGGCCCGGCGCGCCAAAGTTGACCTTGAAGAAGGGCTGGTGAGCGCCGTCATCAGCGACTCCAACGTGCGCGGCAATCCGGGCGCGCTGGCGCTGATGGCCTACACGCTGGAACAGATTCAGGATCAGTCTGGCGGCCACCGCCTCACACTGGCGGCGTATGAGGCGTTGGGACGGGTGCAGGGGGCCATCGAAAAGCAGGCAGACCGCACCTTCGACAGCCTTGATCCCGCCACGCGTGACGAGGCGCTGGCCTTCGTCTTCCAGAACCTGATCAGCGTCAGCGTGGATGTGGATAAGAACATCAAGGCCACCCGCCAGCGCGTATCGCTGGATACGTTTAAGGGCAGCGATGCCGCGCTGGACTTCATCGAGCGCTTCACACAGGCGCGCCTGCTGGTGAAGACGGACGACGCCATCGAGATTGCGCACGAAGCGCTGCTGCGCAGTTGGAAACGCCTGGTGCAGTGGATCGAGCATCACAGCGAAGACATTCAGCGGCGGCAAAAGCTGGAGCGCGACGCCGCCGACTGGGATAAGAGCGGGCGCACCTATTACCTGCAGCACGAGCAGCGCCAACCGTATATCGAGATGATCCGGCGGCTGAAGCCGCGCCTGAGCCTGCTGGAGCAGACGTTTCTGCGCCCTGAACAGGACTGGCTGCTGGCAGACCTGGACAAACCCGGTATGCAGCATGTGAACCGCGCCAATATTGGCGACCGCCTGGCCGCCATCGGGGATACCCGGCCAGGCCTGGGCACAAAAGAGGGAACCCCCACCATCGAACTGTGTACGGTGCCGGAAGGCGTGGTTGAAGTGGAGGGGAAACGCTATGCGGTGCCGGGCTTTCGCATGGCGAAATATCCGGTCACGTATGCGCAGTTCCGGGCGTTTCTGAGCGCGGAGGATGGCGCGCGCCCTCCGGGGTGGTGG
>CAZQIJ010000769.1:0-1806 GCA_964592955.1 uncultured Anaerolineaceae bacterium | reverse complement strand
AGCTGTAGAGCCTGAAGTTCGGACGCCGGTAGTAGGTGCGAGACGACGCGGCGGCGTGGTCCTGATAGTTGGAGAAGGAACCACCCCGCAGCACCTTAGAACTTGTGTTCGTTATATCAATGATTTCAGGCTTCTCGTAATTATTCGCGCACCATTCCCACAAATTTCCGGCGATGTCCAGCGCCCCGCATTCCGCCCTGCCGTGCGGGTACATGCCAACAGCCGTACTGCGATTACCGATGCCGGCTTCAGTGGTATTGGCACGGGGATGTTCATCCCCTTTGCCCCAGGGGTACTGACGAGCTTCCGTTCCATTTTGCGCCACCCACTGCCATTCCTGTTCGGTTGGCAGGCGAATTTGCCAGTCAGCCCTCATCCTAAATCCTTCTCCCTCAGGGAGAAGGATTTCAAACAATCCAAATTCGCGGTATTTGGCATCCAGCCAGCGCGTAAAGGCGACCGCCTGATACCATGACACCGAGTCGCGCGGGTAGTTGTCATATTGGGCGACTGCCATTGACATCGCCTGCTTGATGTATTCCTCTGGAAAACCCTGCCACCAGCGTTCATCCTCAAAGCCATCCGGCGCGTCCAGAAACGCCTGAAACTGTGGGTAGGTGATGAGGTATCTGGCAATGTAGAACGGTTTGACGGTGAAGCGCTGACCCTCAATCTCAATGTCGCCACCGGGACTCACCGGCAGCCAGTCAATCTGTGGCAGCCCACGCTCGTCCCGCCCAATCCCGGAACGAAGGTCGCCAATGGTTGCCAGACGCTCCCCAACCCAGCGGCGGCGTTTGTGATCGGTGTGCAGCGCTTCGATTTCGCGCAGCAGGCGCTTCTGCTCCGGCTCGATGAACGAGTCTTCGTTGTCGTTAAACCGGGGCTGCTGTCGCTCGATCATGTCGTAAACAGGCTTCAAGCGTTCAGCAGGCCAGCGCAGGAAATCTGGCTTGCCTTTGCGCGCCCACTCATCGGCGGCGGCGCGCACCTGCCGCAGCAGGATCAAATCTTCCTGCGCCTCGGCAATCCAATGCTTGAGCCATTGCCAACCGCGGAATACCGCTTCATGTGCCACTTCAACGGTATCATCGTGCGTCACCAGCAGGCGCGCATCGGCAAACGTGCGGATGAGTACCTGTTCATCCGTGCTGAATTGGCTCAATGCTGCCCGCTGGCGGGTCGCGGTGCCGCGTTCGTCCACAGTGACCAGTTCGCGGAAAACGCGCTGGAGCAGGTGCTCCTTGTCAGAGAGCGCCAGGTTTGCAAAGGCTGTCTCGGCTCGCTTGCCAAGCGCCCCCTCTACCCCGCCGACCATGTGGTAAGCGCTGAAGGTCAGCCGTTGGTCCGCATGGGAGGTCTGATAGAGTTCATCGAGCGCGTAGGCCATCAGCGCCAGCGCGCCCGCGTCACTGCCCGTCTCCGCCTGAATGCGTTCTGGCAGCCCATCGTCCCAGGTCAGCCCCGCGCGTTCCGCGGGACGTTTGATCATCTCGATCAGCGCGCCCGCTGTTGGCACGGCCAGCGGATAGGTTGCTTCCTTGAGCAGCGCCGCCAGCGCCGGTAGTTCCAGACAGTTCGGGTAGAAGTCGGAGCGCATGGTCACGACGCAGCGCAGCCGCCGAGCGGTGTGGATTACCGCCAGCAGCGCCACAAATGTTGTTCGCTCGGCGGCGCGTTCGGTTGGGATCAGGGTGAACAATTCTTCAAACTGATAAACGAACACCAGGATTTCCGCCCAGGCGGGCGCTTTCGCCTCCCGCAGCAGCGCTTCGCAGATGCTCATCAATGCGGTAGGGCTGCGCG
>CAZQIJ010000768.1:0-1814 GCA_964592955.1 uncultured Anaerolineaceae bacterium | reverse complement strand
ACTGCGCCTGACCATCAAGCGAAAGTCGCCCGAAGATGAAGAAACGCGCGCAGAGAAAGCCCGTCAGGATGCCGAGAAACTGCTGCAAAAGGGTTTTGAGCGCCGCCGCTGGAAATCGTAACTGGAAAACCATTTTAGCGTGGGTATGATGCATGCGAAAATCGCGCGCGAAACTCCACGACAAGTGCGCCAATTCTGTATTGTTTCTTCATAAACTGGAAATCGTAAGCTGAGAGGTTAACCGTTATGCCGTTGTATGATTATCGCTGCCCGTCGTGCGATCACACGTTTGAGGCGCGCCATGGCTTTACTGCCGCCGCGCCCGCCTGCCCGTCATGCGGGTTCTCCGAGCCAAAACGTATCATCACCCACGCGCCAACGGTGGCCGCAGGGATGATGGCGCACGCGGGTGATGGCTACAATGCCAGCAAGGAACAGCTCCGCGATAAGTGGGCAGAAGAAACGCCCAAACTGCGCAGGCAGTTGGTCGATAAGCTGGGCGAAGACACGGTCAACCGCATGGCTCCCACCCTGAACACCACCTTTGACTAGGGTCGGTTAACGTTTGTATCCCGTGCAGGCAGATGTTCCCACCTGCAAGGAAATCTGCGATGCAGGCCGGGCGGTGTTAGGACGCACTCGCGGTCTGGGTGAATGCGCCCACGCTGCCCCCTGCCGTACTCATTTCCTGCCGGTAGATCCGCCAGTTCAGAATACCCCACGTCAGCAGCAGGAACACGGTCCAGTAGCTGTGCTGGTGATAATACTGGAACTCGAATGGCAGCAGAATCATGATATTTGTCATGGCGATGAGCGCCGCGCCCAGCCAGGGGCGCGCCAGAAACAGCGGGATGATGCCCACCGCCAGCACATTAAACAGCGAATTGCCGGCTGCATACGGAGCCAGCAGCAGCGAGGCACAGATCACCATGCCGGTTTTCTCACGCGTCAGATCGCGCTTGCTGAACCAGACCACGACCGCCGTCACTGCGAAAACCAGCGCCATGCCCAGCCAGATGACCGGCTGCGACTGTATGCCGATGCGGCGCAGCGTCGCAGAGAGGCTCATATCGATCAGTGAGCCAGACTGGTACTGGCTGCCGATGGCGTTCAGCCAATCCCCACCTACCCACAGCATCACCGGAATCACCACCGCCAGAACCGCCACACCGAACGCCAGCCATTTGCGCACCGGCCACGTTTGCAGCACATAAATCCCCACCATCACCATCACCAGGCTAACGGATTGGGGTTTATTGGTGGCCAGCAGCACCCCTGCCGCCAGCATCCAGGGGGCCTGCCTCTGGTAACCGGCGAGCGTCAGCAGCAGCCCCGCCAGCACGAGTCCTTCAGAATTGCCGTCTGCGATGTTGCGCAGCGACGGGAATGAGAAAATCAACAGGAAGACGGCCAGCCAGTACAGGCGCGTTTTCCTGGTGCGCGGCACACTGACGATTGTCACCAGCAGTGTAAACAGCACCAGCAGCCCCCAGGCGGCATGTGACGGGAGTGCTTCGGCGAAAGGCATAAGCACAATGACGCTCCAGGGTGGGTTCTTAAGCCCGTCTCGCCCCGTATAGGTAATCTGCCAGTCGTCCACCGCGCCGAAAATCAGGTCAATGCCCAGGCGGCCTTCTTCAGGAAACTGCATGAAAAACGTCATAAACAGCACTGCACACCCCAGCAGACACAGCGCAATGATGCCCCACTGAATGCGCGGTCCTCTGGAAAATGGTGTTCGGCCTGTCCCGTATGCGGGATCAGTTGTCGCTTGTGTCATGCCTGTGCCAGCTCTTTCATCATCGTGCCTACGG
>CAZQIJ010000767.1:0-1832 GCA_964592955.1 uncultured Anaerolineaceae bacterium | reverse complement strand
TCACCCCAGCACGCACGGCGTCTTCCGCATGGTGGTCACCCTGGATGGCGAAACCATCGAAAAGCTGGAACCGGTCATGGGTTACCTGCACCGCAACCACGAGCAGATCGCAGAGCGCAATACCTACCTGCAAAACATGCCCTTTACCGACCGCCTGGACTACCTGTCTTCGATGAGCAATAACTTCGGCTATGCCCTCGCCATCGAGCAGCTTCTGGCCAAAGGCGCGCGCTACCAGCCCGTCACCTACCGCGCCGAAGTCATCCGCGTGCTGATGGCCGAACTGACGCGCATCACCAATCACCTCTGGTCCATCGGCTTCCTGCTCAATGACCTGGGCGCGTTCTTCACCCCCATGCTCTATGCCAACAACGAACGCGAGAAAATCCTCGATTTCTTCGAGGCCACCGCAGGCAGCCGCCTCATGTGCAATTACATGCGCTTTGGCGGCGTCTTTAAAGACATCCCGGAACGCATCCGCAGCGTGGCAAACCTCGTCAATGACCGCGTGCGCGACTTCGACACGATGGACTACCTCTCAGACATGATCAACGAACGTCTGCCGCGCTTCCTGGATGAATACGGCAATTACCTTAACGATAACGAGATCGTCCGCACCCGCACCATCGGCGTGGGTGTGCTGCCGCCCGAAATGGCCATCGCCTACTCGTGCGTCGGCCCCCTGCTGCGTGGCAGCGGCGTGCCCTATGATGTGCGCCGCGCCGACCCCTACAGCATCTACCCGGAACTTGATTTTGATATTCCGGTAGGCGTGCAGGGCGATATCTATGACCGCTTCCAGGTCCGCATGCAGGAAATGCACGAGAGCCTGCGCATCCTGCGCCAGCTCCTCCCCCGCCTGGAAGACACCAAAGGTCAGGACTTCTTCGCCGGGCGTAAAGACCACACGCCGCGCGTCCCGCTGGGCGAAAGCTATGGCCGTGTGGAAAATCCCAAAGGGGAGCTGGGCTACTATGTCGTCTCTGCCGGTGACCCCAAAGGCACCCAGAACGCCTGGCGCTACCATGTGCGCGCCCCAAGCTTCATCAACCTCACCGCGCTCGGCCCCATGAGCCACGGGCACAAGGTGGCAGACGTTGTGACTATTCTCGGCAGCATCGATATCGTTCTGGGCGAGACCGATCGTTAACCCTACAACGTGCGGCGGGCCCCCGGGGTGCCGCTTTCAGACAAGGAGAACCCTGATGTACGGAAGTGGTATTTTAAGAGGTCTGATGGTCACCCTCAGACACTTTTTCTCAACCTATGCGGACGACCTGCGCTATGGCATGAACAAGTACAGCCGCCAGGATAATTTCGCGCTCCGCCAGGGCACCAAGGCCCAGGGCGCGTATACCGTCATGTATCCTGATGAAAAGATCGCCGTGCCGGAACGCTTCCGCTTTGTGCCGTTTCTGGTGGTCGAAGACGATGACCATCCCGACCGCCCCGGCAAGGACTGGTGTACAAGCTGCGGCATCTGCGCCAAAGTGTGCCCCCCCCAGTGCATCTGGATCGTGCGCAGCCAGGATCCCGTCACCGGACGCCCCAAACCGGAGCCAGAAGCCTTCTACATCGACATCGACATCTGCATGAACTGCGGGTACTGCGCAGAGTTCTGCCCGTTCGACGCCATCAAGATGGATCACGACTATGAACTGGCCAGCTATGACCGCACGACGGCCCACATCCATGACAAAGTGAAGCTCAGCAAGCCCTTCAGCTACTGGAAGTCCATTGCCCCCACCATCGCCTACGAAGAGATGGAAGCGCGCGGCGGCTGGGACCATACCGATGTCATCAAGGAACGCGAGAAGGCCGCCAAGGCTGCC
>CAZQIJ010000766.1:0-1835 GCA_964592955.1 uncultured Anaerolineaceae bacterium | reverse complement strand
GGCCGATACCCTGCCACAAACCCCATGCTTCTGACTTTGCAAAAGCCCTGCGGAGTCGTCACTTCCGGTGATCTGTCTTGCAATCCTGTTGTATACTTACAGTTCATCTGGCAGCAGGCGCTTGCATCGCTGGCAGGATAAACGCATCAACATCGCCCCTCGGTTCAGTGGGAGTATAAACCGTATCGCAGGGGTGCATCGCGATGCGCCCCTGACGATGAGCGGTTCACGAACGGGCGGCACCCGAACGCGCCGCCGCTTCACGCACAACAACAGTTGAGGAAATACCCTAAACTTATGGAACAGACAGAATTCACCGTCAACGAACCGGGGCAGCGCCTCGATAAACTGGTGGTCGATCACCTTCGGGATCTCTCCCGCGTCCAGGTGCAGACCATGATCAAGGACGGTCTCGTGACCGTCAACGGCGCTCCCGTGAAGGCCGGGGTCAGGCTGCGCGGCGGCGAGCTTATCCGCGTCACCGTGCCGCAGGCCACCGACGACACCCCCCAGGCCGAGGAACTGCCGCTGCGCATCGTCTTCGAGGATACCGAGCTGGCCGTTATCGACAAGCCAGCCGGCATGGTTGTGCATCCCGCCGCTGGCAGCCCGTCCGGCACGCTGGTCAACGCGCTGCTGGCACGCTACCCCGAACTGCGCGAGATGGGCACCGCCGAGGGCCGCCAGGGGATCGTCCACCGCCTGGATAAAGATACCAGCGGCCTGATGGTCATTGCCCGCAACGATCTGGCGCTGCACGAACTGATGCACCAGTTCCAGGCACGCACGGTCGATAAAACCTACCTGGCGCTGCTGGAACGTGTGCCCCGCTCGCTGACCGGCGTCGTCAATGCCCCGATTGGGCGCGACCCCAAACAACGCAAGCGCATGGCCGTGCTGCGCGAAGGCAAAGCCGCGCTCACCGAGTTCAAGGTGCTGGATACCGAGTTCCGCGACGGCCAGGCACTGGTCGAAATCACGATCCGAACCGGGCGCACACACCAGATCCGTGTGCATATGGCGTTCATCGGCGCGCCTGTCGTCGGCGATACCATCTACGGCTTCCGCAAGCAGCGCCTGGGGCTTAAGCGCAACTTCCTGCACGCTTCGCGGCTGGCTTTCGACCATCCCCGCACCGAAGAACGTATGGTGTTTGAGTCTGCACTGCCCGCCAACCTGCAAAACATTCTTGAGAAGCTCAGGGAGTAGTCCCTCAGGGACTCGTGGACAAAACCAGAACGAATACGCACCATCGTAGGGACGGGACGAGGCGGGACTCGTCCGCCTCAAGATCCGGCGGATTTAAATGGGTTGATCCACAAGGTTTACGCCTGCTGGTTTGGTCCGGGGTGGAGCAGGCAGCAGGGTCACGCTGAACAGCCTGTGGAGAAACGCGCACAGGCTGCTCAGGCGGGCAGGCAGCGCCGAGCTTACGACTGTGGCGGCGGCATGCCGGGTGTGGTCTTCTTCTCAGACGGTGTATCTGTCGGTGTCTCTGCGGGCGACCCTGGCGGCACGGCGGGTGTGGCCTTCTTCTCAGACGGTGTATCTGTCGGTGTCTCTGCGGGCGACCCTGGCGGCACGGCGGGTGTGAGCTTGCTCTCTGACGGCGGCCCTGGGGGCGAACCGGGCATAACCTTCTTCTCTGACGGCGCGCCTGGCGGCGAACCGGGAGCAACCGAAATATCATAGAGAAAGCTGATGACGGTCTTCTTGCCAAGGCCGATCAGGTTGAGCTTGCCGGGTTCCAGCTTGTACCATTTCTCTGGCTCCAACTGCACGCCGTTGACGCTGGTGCCGTTCTTGCTGCTCATGTCTTCCACGTAATACAACCC
>CAZQIJ010000765.1:0-1836 GCA_964592955.1 uncultured Anaerolineaceae bacterium | reverse complement strand
GCAGAAGCGCCCATACAAAGTAACTGCGCGGTTCGTTAACCGACCCCGTGCTTCTTAGGGGCTGTTGACGCGCTGGCTGTGGACGAACCGCCCCTACTGGCGCACGACTTTGAAGTTAAACACGCCTGTGCCCAGCGCGCCCCACAGCCGCACCCACAACGGCAGCATCATTTCTGTGCCGCGCGCCGTCGTGATGTCGCCCAGGTCGATGATGTGCTGCCAGCCGAACCACGTGCGCAGGTACCCGGTAACTGCCGCTTTCGCCTCGGCATCGCTGCCGCTTACGAACAGGTGATGATCGCCATCGGCTACCAGGCCGGGGTTGACCATGAGCGCCGCCGTGACCGTGTTCAGCGTCTTAACGACTTTGGCCGCCGGAAAGCGCGCCTGGATCTGCTCTGCCAGCGAATGCGTGTTCGAGACAAACAGCGTGGGCGGCATCCCGTTCGAGAAATCCAGCGGGTTGCTGATGTCGATGATGATTTTGCTGCCCAGGTTTGCTTCGCCTGCCGCTTCAAGCCCCGGTATCGTCCCATAGCCAGAAAGCGCGTTGAGGATGACCTCACCAAAGGCGGCAGCCTGTGCCAGCGTGCCCACCTGTATGGCGGGGTGCGCCGCGCTCCACGCGCTGAAGGGTGGATTGCCGTACCCGTCCGGGTCGGTTTTCGCCATTGTCGCGGCCACATCACGCGTGCCGATCATGACGGTGTGCCCCACCGCGGCCAGTTTCGCCGCCAGTGTTTGGCCAACGCCGCCTGTACCCAGTATGCCAATGTTCATCAGGTGTTCTCCTTCACTCGTCAGAGTAATCATAATGCTGCCTGCGAAGCCTGTGTTAACTGCGTGCTGATCGCCCATAAGCGCTGCTGGCTGTCACGATCCAGCGCCAGCGCCGGAAACGCGATTTCGCGCCCCTTGTGCAGAAACCGGCCAGACTTCCCGGCGAATTCCGGGGCAAGTGCGGCCTGCGCCAGCGCCTGGCCCGCCTGTTCTGGCGCGCCAGACATCACGCGCGTGACCAGCCGCATGATGGGATTGGCCTCGCGCATGATGCCAGAGCGCACCACGCCGGGATGCAGCGCGTTCACGGTCGTGCTGCTGCCTTCCAGCCGCCGCGCCAGTTCCAGCGTAAACAGGAGGTTGGCCAGCTTGGTCGCGCCGAAGCGGGTGAGGCCGTTGAAGCGCCGCTCCCCGTTGAGATCGTCAAAGCTGAGGGGTGTGGTGGCGGGAGCGCTCACGTTAAGAATGCGGCCCGCGCCGCTCTGCTGGAGGAGGTCCAGCAGCAGCGTGGTCAGCAGGAAGTACGCCAGATGGTTGGTGGCAAACATCAGCTCGATCCCTTCCGGCGTCAGCACCCGCTCAGATTTATACACCGCGGCGCAGTTCACCAGCACATCGAGGTGCGTGTGTTCCGCCTGCACCGTCGCTGCAAGCTGGCGCACCGAAGCCAGCAGGGAGAGATCCGCCAGGTACAGGCGCACGCTGGCGCTGCCGCTTTGGGCTGCGATTTCGTCCCGCGCCGCCTCTCCGCGCGCTTTGTCGCGCGATACCATCAGCACCACCGCGCCGGCCCTGGCCAGTTCCAGCGCCGCCGCCTTCCCGATTCCTGCATTCGCGCCCGTCACCAGCACGCGCTTACCGCCGTCTGCCATCGCATCCCTCACAGGCATCACTGACCTTACGTTGACCTTACGTTCCGTTCCAGTGTGCCAGAAGCCGCGCGCTGTGGCATGAACGTTCTTGCGCCGATGATGGTTAGCGGGGAACGTTCTTGCCCTGCTGGCGGTACTGAACGGGCGACAGCCCCACGAGGCGCTTGAAGTGCCGGTGCAGGTG
>CAZQIJ010000764.1:0-1843 GCA_964592955.1 uncultured Anaerolineaceae bacterium | reverse complement strand
TGCCTTTCATCACGTTGGTGACGTAATGCGCCAGATCGTCGTAAATCTGCTGGAAAGTCAGTGCGCCAGTCCAGCCTGTCGGATAAGTCGCAACACGCGGAAACGGACGAATCTGATCTTTAATGCCTTTGCGAATAGTTGAATCGTACATGAGGTTACTCCCTCTGTTACCGCTGGATACGCCAGCGCGCTGAGCACAACGCTCAACCACGCGGGACGATGCAGAAGGGGGAACCGTCAAGCAATCCGCCTGCGGATAGGCGGGTGGTTCGGTGGTACTGCCTGCAAGGTAGTGCCAGCGTACCTGCCCGACGGTGCTTGAGGGTGGGTTCCCTCGCATCGTACAATCGTCGCGGCGGCGTTGTGCGAGAGAGGGGATCAGGACATCATGAGTGATTTCGAAGGTTGATTTGGGGCATCCGATAACGGCGGAAGCCAGCCTGATGGAGTATAATTATCCTATTTATGCCAGACATAACCCGTATGGATTTGCTCAATGCCCACACTGTTCATCTCTTATAAACGTGGAACTTCTGCCGTTGCCCCGCTGATGGAAAAGCTGCGGGATGCCCATTACCGCCTGTGGTTTGATCGTGACGAGATTCATCTAGGCGACCCAGACTGGCAGGCACGCATTGACCAGGGCTTACAGCGCTGCGATGGCGTGATTCTCAACATCACCCCGGCTGCGTGCCAATCCGAGCCAGTGCGCTACGAAGTCAAAAAAGCGCGTGAACTGAACAAACCGATTTTCCCGGTCATTCTGGAGCGCATCACGGATTATGATGCCGCCATTCGTGACCTGGGTTTGGCTGATAAGCAGCATATCGAGGACTTCACCGACGTGACGAAGTGGGGTGAGCAAATCCAGCGCCTGCTGCGCGACTTGGAATTGCAGGGCTTGCGGGTGACGCGCCATGACCGTCGCCAGCAGCGTGACCGGCATAACCCCACCTACGTCCTGCACCAGACGTACCTGAAGCGCCTGGCGGAACGCATCGGAACGCTGAACCTGGCGCAGATTAACCCTGATAATGCACAGGGCGTTGAATTAGAGCGTGTGTATGTGGATTCGCCGACGGGCCTAAGCCTAAGCGTCGAAGTGCAGAACTGGCAGGTGGTGGACTGGTGGATCAGTGAGGGTCAGCAGCAGGAACGCAGCTTATTTGGTTTCGACGATGATGATAAGAAACCGGACGAACCGCGCCGTAAGCCCGGTGAACTGGGCTATGAAACCGCACCGTTTGAAACCCTGATCGGATGGGTGGATAACGCAATTGCCCGTTACCGGCAGGAAAACCCGGATAAAAAGCCTGATGACAGTTGGGGAAATCCCTGGAACAACGGTATCAAACGAAACCGCATCAACCTGCACTTGAACCACCTCGCCGCAGCGCGTGACCGTCTCGTGATTCTGGGCGCACCGGGCAGCGGCAAAAGCACCTTTGTGAAGTTTCTGGCGTTGTGTCTGGCAGGATCGGGCATGGACGACTGGACACGGCAAGCCAGCATCACAGCGTTAGACAACTGGCCGCATGAGGCGCTCACGCCAGTTTATATCGAACTGCGGCGGCTGGTTGTGTCCAAACATTTCCCCGCTGATGTGAAAACGCCCGCCACCGCCGATCATCTGTGGGCATATATCGAGCATGAGGTGTTGGGTGAGGCGCTAGCGGCTTATGCCGATGATCTGCGTTACGATCTGGAACACGGTCATGCCGTACTCATTCTGGATGGGCTGGACGAAGTGCCGTATCCCGAAGGCAAGCTCAAACAGCGCCAGCAGCAGCTCATGGACTTTCGCGTTAGAGGTGACAGATATAGAATAGAGGGATGAGAACAC
>CAZQIJ010000763.1:0-1849 GCA_964592955.1 uncultured Anaerolineaceae bacterium | reverse complement strand
TCCCTACAGGGGTGTATCTGATTGGCGTTTTCCATAAGTCCCCTGGCACCCCAACTTTGCAAAAGCCCTGCCCGGTCAGGTGCGCTGCTGTGCCCGTGCGCCGGCTTTGCGCTATAATGCCCGGCAAAATGACAGTACCAGAAAGATTATTGATGATGGCGAAATATGTGGGTGCCATTGACCAGGGCACAACCAGCACGCGCTTTATCCTCTTTGACCGCCTGGGCACGGTGGCGGCGGCACATCAGCTCGAACACGAACAGATCTTCCCCAACCCCGGCTGGGTGGAGCACGACGCGCTTGAAATCTGGCAGCGCACGCAGGCCGTGATGCGCGGCGCGATGGACAAAGCCAACGCCACGCCGGACGATGTGGCCGCCATCGGCATCACCAACCAGCGCGAGACGACGCTCATCTGGGACCGGCACACCGGCAAACCGTACCATAACGCGCTCGTGTGGCAGGATACGCGCACGGATAAGATCGTGGCGCGCCTCAGCGAAACGGGCGGCGCAGATCGCTTTCGCGCGCACACCGGGCTGCCCATCTCCACCTATTTCAGCGCCACCAAGATCCTGTGGCTGCTGGAAAATGTGCCGGGGCTGCGCCAGGCCGCCGAACGTGGCGACGCGCGCTTTGGCACGATGGACACCTGGCTGACCTGGAACCTGACCGGCGCGCACATCACCGATGTGACCAACGCCAGCCGCACGCTGCTGATGAACCTTGAAACGCTTCAGTGGGATGATGGCATCCTGGACGAACTGGGAATCCCGCGCGCGCTGCTGCCCGAAATCCGCCCCTCCAGCGACCCCACCCCCTACGGCCTGGTGACGCTGCTGGGCGGGCAGATCCCGCTGACCGGTATCCTGGGCGACCAGCAGGCCGCGCTCTATGGCCAGACCTGTTTTTCGCCCGGCGAGGCCAAGAATACCTATGGCACCGGCAACTTTATGCTGCTCAACACCGGGCACGAAATCGTGCCGTCCACCAGCGGCCTGCTGACGACGGTCGGCTACCGGATCGGCGACGCGCCCGCTGTGTATGCGCTGGAAGGCTCCATCGCCGTGACCGGGTCGCTGGTGCAGTGGCTGCGCGATAACGTGGGGCTGATCAAGTCTGCACAGGAGATCGAAGGGCTGGCGCAGACGGTGACCGATAACGGCGGCGTCTATTTCGTCCCGGCCTTCAGCGGGCTGTTTGCCCCGCACTGGCGCACAGACGCGCGCGGCGTCATCGTGGGGCTAACGCGCTTCGTGAACAAGGGGCACATCGCCCGCGCTGCCCTGGAAGCCACCGCCTACCAGACGCGCGAAGTGCTGGACGCCATGCACCGCGATTCCGGCGTGACGCTGACCACGCTGAAGGTGGACGGCGGCATGGTCCACAACGATCTGCTCATGCAGTTCCAGGCGGATATTCTGGGCGTGCCAGTGGTGCGGCCCAGGGTGGCCGAAACCACCAGCCTGGGCGCAGCCTACGCCGCAGGGCTGGCGGTCGGGTTCTGGTCTGGCGAGGCGGAGATGCGCGAAAACTGGGGCGTGGATAAACGCTGGACGCCGCACATGGACGACGATCATCGCGCCGAATTGTACCGCCAGTGGAAGCGCGCCATCGAACGCACGCTTAACTGGGTCGAGTAGCCGCCTGCGGGGAGCGAGGTCCCGTTGGCGGGCGCGGGCGCAGCATTTGCCGGCAGCCTCACAGCACCACGCCCGGACAACTCTCACCCCCTCGTTCCCTCCCCTTCTGCCCTGCGCAGCGTTGGGGGTGAGGGGTCACGGCACCATTACCCTGCAAGGACGTTATCCTGCAAGGGTAACTGCTCAGGCTGCTTACCCCCAGCAAG
>CAZQIJ010000762.1:0-1850 GCA_964592955.1 uncultured Anaerolineaceae bacterium | reverse complement strand
CCGTCTTCCAGGCCGAAGCCCGTGCCATAGCCGCCGAGGTACAGCGACGCGACAATCATACTGATGGCGATCATGCCCAGGTATTCTGCCATCATGAACAATGCGAACTTCATGCCGCTGTATTCCGTCATGAACCCGGCCGTCAGCTCCTGCTCTGCTTCCGGCAGGTCGAACGGCGCACGGTTCACTTCCGCCACCAGCGCAATCATCAGGATACCGGCTGCCAGCGGGTTCTGGAACACAAACCAGTTGATGAACAACCCGCCCTGCGCCTCAACAATGTCCACCACGCTCATGCTGCCCACAATCATCACCGGGATCAGCATGGCCAACCCCAGGCTCAGTTCGTAGCTGATCATCTGTGCCGAAGCGCGCAGGCCACCCAGCATGGCGTACTTGTTATTGCTTGACCACCCCGCCAGCACAACACCATAGGTGCCGATGCTGGTGATGGCCAGTATCCAGAGGATGGCGACATTCGGGTCTGCAACAGACAGCGGGATGAGGTACCAGTTGCCGTCGAACCAGGGGATGGTGATGGGCGATCCCAGCGGGATAACTGCCATCACAATCAGCACCGGGATCGCTTTCAGCAGCGGTGCCAGCCTGTATGTGAGTTTATAGGCCAGCGCCGGTTCAATATCTTCTTTGAAGATCAGCTTGATGCCGTCTGCAGCAGGCTGAAGGAAGCCGCCAGGCCCCACGCGATTCGGCCCCACACGCTGCTGAAAATAGGCAATGAACTTACGTTCCAGCAGGGTGGTATAGGCGAAACCGGTGATCACCAGCGCCAGCAGCAGCGCAGAGTAGAGGATCGGGTGCCAGAACGCGCAGCCCTGCGACTCTGAACACACAATCGGCGTTGCGTAAGTCCCCGTGTTGATCATGTTGAGGAGATTTCCGCCGACCGTAAACGTCAGCAGCAGCACCAGCGCCAGCACCGCCAGAACGACGGCGATGAGCACCGGCATCGGAATTCCAATGACTCGACGTGTCATCATACGTATTAATCCTTAACTTTTCCGAATTTGCCCGACGGTCACCGTCAGTGGTACGGCCTGCTCTGCCAGATGGCGCGGCAGCACGATGTGCCCCTGTGGCACGCCGTTTACGCGCGCCTGAACACGCACACGCTGATCCCCGAACGCGATTTCGATTTCATCGCCAGGCTGAATGCCCAGTTTGGCGGCGTCTGCGCTGTTCATTTCGGCAAACGGCGCGGGAATGCGTGTGTGCATCAGCGTGCTGGCATAGAAAGCGCGCTCACGATTATACAGCACGGTGATCGGGATAATCACCATATTCGTGTCAGCAGGTTTCGGGGCTGCTGGCTGGGCCGCCTCGCCAACGGTTACCGGTTCACCATGATCGGCGGCGGTGGCCAGTTGAACGCCCAGCCCGCCCTTGTTCTGGTACGCGGTGCCCCCGTAATACAGATCGGCTCCACCCACGTCCGGGAACTGACGTTCCACCTTGGCCAGTGCTTTGTAGCTGATATCCGCAAATGCCGGTATGGCCTGCGCGATTTCTGCCATGACCGCAGCGGCAGAGATTTTGGCGCGTCCACGCCCGGCCTGTTCTGCCAGACGCGAAATCGCCTGCCAGGCGGGCAGCGCTTCGCCCAACGGCCCCTGCGCGGTATAGAACCGCTGAACACGGCGTTCTCCGCTGGTAAAGGTGCCGTCGCGTTCGGCAAAACTCTGGACAGGGAGCGCGATGGCCGCAAAACGTGTCACGACTTCATCCGGGAACAGGCTGAAATCGATCAGCGTTTCCACTTGCGAGAGCCATGCTGCGGCGGTCGGATCATCCGCCAGCAAATCCGCCTGCGCCACGATCAGGACTTTTGG
>CAZQIJ010000761.1:0-1852 GCA_964592955.1 uncultured Anaerolineaceae bacterium | reverse complement strand
CCCCCGGGGGGGGCCCCCCCCCCGGTTGGTTGGTTAGAGATCGCGCCCGGTGCTCCACACAGGTTCGCCGCCGATGACGCTCGCAATCTGCGCCGCGAACTTAAAGAAATCCACCGGCTTGGGGATATAGCCGTTGAAGCCGCTTTCGCGCGCTTTCGGGATCGAGATGGACGGGTCGCTGGCCGAAACCGCAATCGCCGGGATGTGCTGCAGATCTGGCTCGCCCCTGATGCTGGCCAGCACGTCGAAGCCCGTCACATTGTTGGGCAGCATCAGGTCCAGCAGCAGCGCGTCGATGGGCAGGCAGCGGCGCACCGTCTCCAGCGCCTCGGTGCCGGTCCAGCGCGCGCGGAATACCTTGCCTCCTTCCTGTTCCAGCAGCATCTGCATGATGGCCGCATTGCCCTGATTATCCTCGACGAGTAAGATTCGCTTTCCCTGAAGCTGCATATGTACCTGCTCCCGTGATGGGTTATGGGCTGGCTGCAGCCCATGCGGAACGGTAAGAGACTTTGTCAGATCGCCCATATCGGCTCTCCCCGGATGGCCTGGTGTACAGAGTCGGCAAAGGTTTCCAGGATAATGGGTTTGGCAATTGCGCCGTCGAACCCGGCCTGGCGAAGCTGGGCCACTTCCTGGCTCATCACACTGGCCGTAAGCGCCACCACCGGGATGCCCGCGCTTTCTGGCTGGCTGCGCAAGTGCTTAAGCATCTCGAAGCCGGTGAGCGGCTTCACATGAATATCCAGCAGCACCAGCGACGGCTTCTGCGGCAGGTCTGCCAGGCGCTGGGCAAAGTGTTCGCTGTTGGGGAAGATCAGCAGCGTTGTACCGGCAATGTCTGTAAACGCCAGTTCCATGATCTCGCGGCTAAGGTCATCATCTTCTACATACAGGACAAGGTTGGTCATCGTCTCGTTCCTATCGTCACACGCTGCGCGGGTCTGCTCAGAAGTTCGGCTCCAGGGTGTTGCGGAGCGGCAGCACCAGGGTAAAGGTGGACCCCTGGCCGGGGGCGCTTTCCAGAAGCACCCTGCCGCCGTGAGCCTCGGCCAGCCGCCGCGAGATGGGCATCCCCAGGCCGGTACCGCCGTGTTTGCGCAGCCCTGCCTCGGCCTGTTTGAAAGCTTCAAAGACGGCGCTGTGCTGTTCAGGGGCGATGCCGGGGCCGGTATCGCGCACGCTGACCTTAACGCCTTCCGCGTCCTGGTAGGCGCGCACCAGCACACTGCCTTGCTCCGTAAACTTACACGCGTTTGACACTATATTAAGCAGAATCTGTAGAATGCGCTGGCGATCTGCCACCAATCTGGGGAGATCCGGCGCGATGTCCACCGTGAGCGCGATGGGCCGCCCTTCCAGCAGAATTTCTGCGGTGGCCTGCGCCCGCCGCACCAGCGCCGCGATATCGACATCAGGCTCCACCAGCAGCGACAGCGACCCGGACTCGATCTTGGAAATATCCAGCACATCGTTGATGAGGTTCAGCAGGTGAACGCCGCTGCCGTGAACTTTCCCCAGGGACTCGCGCTGCTTCTCGGTCACCGGGCCCATCTTCTCTTTTTCCAGGAACAGGGTGAAGTTGATGATGGCGTTCAGCGGCGTGCGCAGCTCGTGCGACATGCTGGCCAGGAAAGCGGACTTCACCTCGTTGGCGCGCTCTGCCTGCTGGCGCGCCGCCGTCATCTCTGCAAAGAGCTGTGCGTTGCGCAGCGCGATGGCGGTTTGTTCCGTAAGGGAATTGAGGACGCGCATTTCGTCTGGGCCAAAGCGGTGGGCCGTATTGGCGCGCAGGTGCAGCACGCCCATCAGCCTATCGCCCACTTTCATGGGCAGCGCCAGTTCAGAGCGT
>CAZQIJ010000760.1:0-1859 GCA_964592955.1 uncultured Anaerolineaceae bacterium | reverse complement strand
CCCCCCACCAGCAGCAGCGCAAGCGGTTCAGCCAATGCACGGTTGAACCGCTTCCGATACGCACGAGTCAGGCGGTGCAGCAGCACGCCCGCCCCCCACAACAGCACGAGGCTCCAGATGATCACCAGAATGACAATAATGCTTACCAGAATACCGAGGTTCATAAATGCTCCATGTGTGACTGGCGTTCACCTCCACGATAACACACAGCGCGCGCCAGCAAACACTCTCAGCAGCGGGGGGTATGCGCCTCGCGACGTTGGGGCGAAAGCGCCCGCAGTACGAGGGATGAGGTAGGGACGACGGCAGGCGCGCCGAACGGCACAACCAGCGCACATTGCGCCCACAATTATGATACAATCCAGCAGTAGCACAACACGATCTGCAAGGCGGCCACCCAAGAGTGAAGGATGCATTGGCGAGATGACCTATCACGACGAAACCGCGCTGTTTCTGGCGCTGCGTGACCGTTATCACACACTCACCACCGATTTCGACCTGCTGCATGCGGCAGTCCGGGCAGAGATCAGCCACTGGCGCTATGCGCTGGGCACCGCGTTTGAGCTGCGCGCGGATTACGCCTACCGCTATGACGAGCACGAAGAAAAGCCTGGCCCGTTCCAGAGCACCGAACCTGGCGCGGCGCAGGTTTATCACAGCTATGGGCTGGATGCGCAGGGGCGTATCGTCTACGACGCGACCTACCGGGGCGAAACCGCGCCGCGCAGCCTGCGCCTGTACCGTTACGACGGCGACGTGATTGAATGCGCGCGCGGCACCCTGCGGACTTCCGTGCGCGGCAGCCTGCCGCGTTTTTCGTCGCTGGCCATGCTCATCCACCACAACGGCAGACCGGCGCATTACGTGAGCTATGCGGACGACTGGTACACCGTGACCACCGAACACGAGTATTATCATTACGACACGCTTGGGCGCATGGTGGGCATCCGCACGCACCTGCTGAACTGGCCGTACCGCGCAAGCGCCGCAGAGGACTGGGAGCGGTATGTGGAAGGGATGGTGGAGACGCGCCGCCGCGAGGCCGTCGCCGCCGGGGTGCCGTTTGACGACGACATGGCGCACATGTACCGCGCCATGCTGGCCAGAGGCTCGCACATGCTGCCCATAGACCACTGGATAGACGAGATGTACACCTACGACGGCGACCGGCTGGCGCGTATCGACGCCTATGCGGCTGCCGACGGCACCAGCCGCGTGGTTTATGAGGCGCTGCGCCCTGGCGAAAACGAATACGCGCTGTTTGAGGCTGCCCGCGTGAGCCTGCGCAGCGCGGTGCTGGCGTACCTGCGCGAGAACCCGCCAGACGAAACGCTGGATGTGCTGTCGCTGGAATACTGCGGCAGCTACCCGGACGCGCTCGAATTCATGTTCGGTGCGGCACGCCAGCGCCCGCGCAGCAAGCACCGCACCACAGAGCCGCGCTACTACCGCTTCACTACCGGCGATTATGTGCGCATGGCGGCACCCATGCCAGAGGACTGCGCCCGGTTTATCCGCTGGATGCGGCGCGAGCGCAACGCGGGGGCGGTTGCCCGGCTGATGAACCGTGTCGCGTTTGATCTGAATCAGGTGGACTGGTTCGGCATCCTCGACAGCGCCGACGATCTGGTCGTGATCGCGCGCAATTACGACGCCGAGCCAGACATGAAGGCGGTGGTTGGCGCATGCCTGCCGGATGACAAGCTGGCGATGCTGCGCGACAAAGGGGTGATCGAGTAGGGGGCGCAGGGCCGCGGCCAGGCGCGCAATCGCCCTCACCCCCCGCCCCCTCTCCCCAACGCTTCGCTGGGCGAGGGGGAAATACCGACGGTATCTTTGCCGGGGGAAGGGTTCCCCCG
>CAZQIJ010000759.1:0-1861 GCA_964592955.1 uncultured Anaerolineaceae bacterium | reverse complement strand
CGTAACAACTCAGGCAGGCGGTTGGGGGGGCGCTGCCCCCAACCCCGCGCCAACTATTTGTAAAAAATTGGATCAAAACCTTTTAGAGTTTTGACCGCGAACGGTCAAGAACAAAAAGCGATCTGACCATTTCTCACACAAGGTATCGCAGCCTGGCAAGCATTTTCTGGCCGCGTCAGCGGCTAAGCGAAATACGGTTACAAGGGGCGAAGTCCCTTGCTGGAGGTTTGGGGACAAAGCCCTCAAGCGCAGCCTGAGCAGTTACCCTGACCCTTAAAGCCTCCTTCACGTTGTGTTATAGTCAACCTGTAACACTGCTCGCAATGAGACCGTTCCTTGTTGAAAGCGATTTTTATGGCTGAGACCCCCAAACTGGATTTTTCCGATGCGATGAGCTATGGCGATTACCTGTCGCTGGACACGCTGCTGCAGGAGCAGCACACGCTCTCTGACCATCACGACGAGATGCTGTTCATCATCCAGCACCAGACCAACGAATTGTGGATGAAGCTGATGCTGCACGAGCTGAGCGCGGCGCGGGAGGCCGTCCGCCGGGACGATTTGCCGTCTGCCTTCAAGATGATGGCGCGCGTTTCGCGGATTTTCGAGCAGTTGGTGGACGCCTGGAATGTGCTTTCCACGCTCACCCCCAGCGAGTACAGCCAGTTTCGCGCGTACCTGGGGCAGGCGTCTGGTTTTCAGTCGCACCAGTACCGCATGATCGAGTTTATGCTGGGCCACAAGCAGGCCGCCATGACGCGTCCGTTCCGCCACAAGCCGCAGATTGCAGAGCGCATCCACCACGAGCTGGAGACGCCATCGCTTTATGATGAGGTGATCCGGCTGCTGGTGCGGCGGGGCTTTGCCATTGAGGGGGCAGAGCGGGACTGGACCGCGCCCTACCCGTATAACGCGTCGGCAGAGGCAGCGTGGATACAGATCTACCGCGCCCCCAACGATTACTGGGATCTGTATGAACTGGGGGAAGAACTGGTTGACCTGGAAGACGCGTTCAAGCAGTGGCAGTTCAGGCATTTCACCACTGTGCGCCGGGTGATCGGGTATAAGCGCGGGACGGGGGGCACATCCGGCGTGGGCTACCTGAAGGAAGTCATGGATACAGAATTGTTCCCGGAGCTGTGGAAGCTGCGCACCCAACTCTAAATACAGGGCGGGTGGGGGATGTGCGCTTGCGTCACCGCACATCCTCTGAGGTCTTGAAAGGCGTGCGGCGCTGCATGGAATATCAAGCTTTATTGACATTTAGCGTAGGCACGTGCCGTCTCTGATATAATGAAAACTGGATGGATATCATAGGTGCTTTCGGGAATGCGTAAGATTATACTATTTCTCGTGCTCGTTCTCATGACCACATTCACAACGACGGCACAAACGCGCTCATTGCGGTTGACCTCGATGTGTTCACCCGACCCTGCGCAGATCCGGGTGTGGCGCGTTCGCAATCTCACCGAAATCGATCTGAATTATACGTGGCAGCTTTATGGCAGTACACAAACTGGCAGCGGATTCGCACCCGCGCTTGAGGATGTGTTTTTCGAGTCCGTCACTGAAGCTGAGAACACCATGCTTATTTTCCTTAATGGTGTTCAGGAAGATGTGAAGGCCAGCCAGCCCAACACGTGTGAACCGACGCCGATCCCGACGGCGACGAACACGCCAACAGAGACGGCAACGAACACGCCAACCCATACGCCGATCCCGACGGCGACAGAGACGCCGACCAACACACCAACGAACACGGCAACGAACACGGCAACCCATACGCCAACAGAAACGGCGACAAACACGCCGACAGAGACCGCGACAAACACACCAACAGAGACGGCGACGAATACGCCGA
>CAZQIJ010000758.1:0-1872 GCA_964592955.1 uncultured Anaerolineaceae bacterium | reverse complement strand
CCCCCCCCCCCCCCCCCAACCCCCTGCCTGAGGAGTTACGAGTTTTTGATCCGACTTCTTACAAAAAGGTGGCGGGGGTTTTGCGGGCAGCGCCCCCCCCAACCGCACGCCTGAGAAGTTGCAGGGGTTGATCCATTATCAGGCGTGCGGTGCGGGTGTCAGGGTACGCGCACCAGCACATCAACGCGGGGATGCAGCCCGCCCAGCGTCACGCGCAGCGTCTCTACCGGACGCCACGCCTGCTGTTGGCGCAGGACTGCGTCCATGAGGCGCACTTCATGCGTGATGACGGCGAAGCGCGCGCCGATCTTCGCCACGCGGGCCGCTTCGCGCAGCACGACGGGATAGAGCCGCGTGTTTTCTGCGTGCGAACCCATGAGCTGGCCAAACGGCAGGTCTGCGCACAGCGCATCGACGCTGGCCGCGTCAAATGGCAGTGCCCCCGCATCCGCGCGCAGCAGCGCCGCAGAAACCCCGGCGGCGGCCAGGTTGCGGCGCGCGCACAGCAGGGCGGCGGGGTCATGATCCAGGCCGGTGAAGCGCGCCTGTACGTCCCCACGCTCGATGAGCAGCGTCCCGGATCCGCACAGCAGGTTAAGCACGTCAGCGCCGGGGGCCACCGCCAGCCTGCGCATGATGGCGTGCGCGACGCTGGCATTCAGCGCGCCTTCCAGGTTGCACACGCGCCAGTCGCGGGTGGCCAGCGGGCGCGGTGTGAGCCGCACGAGGACATCCCAGCCCTCGCCGCCGGGTGTGCGCGTGCGGCGCAGGCGCAGGTGCAGGTCGGCTTTGTCTGGGCTGGCTTGCAGGCCCACCGCCGCCGCAAGTTCGGCGCGCAGGCGCTGCATAACGCTGGACTCTGACCCGGCGGCGTCGATGGAGAGCGCGGTATAGGTGCCGTTGGGGCGGGCGGCGTCGATCATGCCCAGGATGGCGGTAAAGTGCTGGTGGCCCAGCAGCGCTTTGGGGCGCGGCACGGCGAAGGTATGCAGGGCATACACCGCGATCACGGTCTTCAGGCGCAGCGCTGCGGATGCCCCCCCCTTGCAGGTAAACTGGACCAGGCCGGGCGCGGTGGCGATGATGGCGGCATGGCTGCCCAGGCTGGCCTGGATTTCTTCGGCGGCGATGGCTTCCAGGCCTGCCGCCACTTCTGCTTCATACGTCGCTATCATGTGATATTTGCGTTTCGTTCACGGCTGCGCCACGCCATTATACTCGATGATCACGGCCACATTGGGCAGCGTGAAGTGATCTTCAAACGTTTGTGGCTCGCCTCCTGAGGACCCAAACACTTCCCTAGTGGTCGTGTAGAGCGTGATCGTCAGTGTCACATTGAGGTCGGCGCGCCCCAGCACCCACGTTGTGTCTGGATACGTGACTGTGACCGATGAAAACTGCGGCCGCAATTCTGCGCATGGGGACTTCCTCCACCACTATAAAGTACATATTCAATTACTGTGGATTGTAGCGGCGAAACGCGGCGCAGTGCCCCCCAAAAAAGCGGGCGGCCACACCAGGCCGCCCGCAGTGATGCTGTGAAGGGTACAGGGTACAAGCCGCTTATGGCAGCAGCGCGCGGATCTCCGCCAGCAGCAGCAGCGCATAGAAGTTGCGGGCGTTTTCGCCGTAGGCGTCGATGGTGTTGCGCGTGATGTTGCCCGCGCCGTTGACATCCACCGCCGGGTTCTGGTTGCCGTCGTAACCCTGCGGCAGTTCATCCAGCAGGCGCGCGACGTTCAGCACCGGGATCCGGTATTCGTCTGCCAGCTCGATGATGACCGTGTTGTAGGCTTCAAAAGCGTCGGCTTCTTCGGCGCGGATGTATTCGGTCATCAGCACTGGCACGGTGCCGTGCGCGCTGGTCAGCTC
>CAZQIJ010000757.1:0-1873 GCA_964592955.1 uncultured Anaerolineaceae bacterium | reverse complement strand
TTCCCCCCTCGCCCGTGTTGGGGAGTGGGGGCAGGGGGTGAGGGCTGGTAAGGCGCAGCACAATCGCCTTGAAATTCACCCCTCAGACGCCGTTCGCGTGGGCACAGCGTGCGGATATGGTGTACACTGGTGGTGTTGATCTTACTCTCACCATAAGGAGAACCTCTGTATGCTGCGCAAGATGCTGGTTGTGCTTTTCATCCTCATGCTGGCAAGTGTGGCACTGGCTCAGGAATCGCTCACCGTCGGCACACCGCTGGATGGCGAACTGACCGAGACCGAAATGGACTTCACCGTTGCGCTGACGAGCGGCAGCACCTACGAAATCACCCTGAACTCTTCGGCTTTTGACGCGCGTCTTTATGTCCTGGACCCCAGCGGTGAGCCGGTGGACGATGACGACGACAGCGGCGACGGCACCAACTCTCGCCTGGTGCTTACCGCGGCGGAAGACGGCGACTACACCGTGCGCGTCACCAGTTTCGCAGGCTCTGGCTCCGGCGCGTTCACCGTGGCCGTCAACGAGTTTGAGCTGAACCTCGTGGAAGTGGGCGGTTCGGTGGAGCTGACCGTCACCGACGCCGCAGCCGCACGGTTCGACCTGGCAGGCGCGGACGGCCTGGTTGTTGACCTCATCGGTGATTTTGGTGACGCGGATGTGCGCATCGTGGTCAACGGCCCAGACGGATTCCAGGTGGCCAACGATGACGACGGCGGCCCTGGCAATAACCCCTTTGTGCGCGGCCTGGATCTGAGCGAGCCGGGGAACTACGCCGTGTCTGTGGAAGCGGGCTTCTCGCTGGATGCCGGGTCAGAGGTCACGGGCACGGTCACCGTTGCCGAATCCAACCTCACGACGCTGGAACTGGGCACTGCGGTAAGCGTTACGTCTGACGCGCGCGATTACGACGTGGTGTTGTTTGAAGCGGCTGCCGGTACCACCTACCGCGTGACCGTCACGGCTTCGGCACCGGCCTACATCAATGTTGAACTCGGCTATGCCGGGGCATTCTTCCCCAACTACTACAGCGCCGGTAATGCGACGCGCCTGTCGTTCGACGCCCCGGCAGATGCCGCCGGGCTGGCGCGCATTAAGGTTTCGCAGTCGGTCTTTGCAGACGAAATGATCTCGATGGAAGTCATGGTCGAAGAAGTCGGCCAGTAGTAAGACAGTCATCAGACCACGCACCAAACAAAAAGGGGCGCTCGCACAGGAGCGCCCCTTTTTGCTGTGTGGTGGGATCCTATGGGGCAGACGGCGCGGGCAGCCATCCGTCTGACGCGGGCGCGGCGAGCGGCGCAGCGCTGCGCGGGATCGCCCCGCTCCACAGCCCCACGCCATCAAGCAGCAGGGTGCCGGATGTCGCCGAGAAGTTAATGATGACACGCACCTTGCTGACGTTTTTTGCCAGCGCGATGCCTTCCAGCGCAAGCTGGCGGTAGGCGTAGGTGCCTGCCGGAATCAGGATCTTGCTGTTTTTGTCTGAGGTGCCGTCGGTGAAATCCAGGCGGACGCGCACCGCGCCGGCGTCCGCAGGGAGGTCTGTACCCTGCATAAACACGCGCAGGCTCACCGTTTGGCCAGCGGTCAGGCTGATGACGCGCGGCTGGATGACCTGCGCCAGCGTGGGGCCGCCCGTAAACTTGAAGGCGCAGTTGCCCTCAAACGCGCGCACTTTGGTATCGGTATTGCATTTGCGCTTGTCACCCGTCAGCGTGACGACGTTCCAGTTGGCCGGGGCTTTATTCGGACCGGTTTCGAAACCGCCGTTGGAGAGCAGCGAAGACGCCAGCACCGCACCGCCATAGCAGCGCGAAAATTCAGACGTGTCGCTGCCGTCGGTGGTGGTGGCGGTGATGATGGGGTCGGGCG
>CAZQIJ010000756.1:0-1874 GCA_964592955.1 uncultured Anaerolineaceae bacterium | reverse complement strand
CTCAAACACGGAGTGACATTCGCAACATCGCAATCATCGCGCACGTCGATCACGGCAAGACCACGCTTGTAGACGGGATGCTGAAGCAGTCCAAAGTCTTCAGAGACACGAGCAATGTGGGGGAACGCATCCTGGATTCCAACGCGCTGGAACGTGAACGCGGGATCACGATCCTTTCCAAGAACACCGCCCTGACGTGGGGCGGCGTGAAGATCAATATTGTCGATACACCGGGGCACGCGGACTTTGGCGGTGAAGTGGAACGCGTGCTGAACATGGTCGATGCGGCGCTGCTGCTGATCGACGCGGTGGAAGGCCCCATGCCGCAAACGCGCTTTGTGCTGCGCAAGGCGCTGGGCCTGGGGCTGAAGATTATCGTAGTCATCAACAAGATTGACCGGCAGAACGCCCGCCTGGAAGAAGCGCTGAACGAGACGTTCGACCTGTTCATTGAACTGGGTGCCAGCGACGAACAGGCAGAGTTCCCGGTGGTGTATGCCATCGGCCTCACCGGGCGCGCAGGCTACACAGCGGAAGGGCTGGCCGATGACCTCACGCCCCTGTTTGAGACGATCATCAACGAGGTGCCCGCGCCGGAAGTGGACTATGACGCGCCGTGGAAGATGCTGGTGACCACCCTGGACTATGACAACTACAAGGGTCAGATCGGCGTGGGGCGGCTGCTTTCTGGCACGGTGAAGAAGGGCGCGACGGCGGTGCGCATCACGCCGCAGGGCCAGCGCATGTCTGGTCGGCTGGAGTATTTGTTTACGTACCTTAACCTGGCGCGGCAGGAAGTGGATGAAGTGCAGGCGGGGGATATTCTGGCGTTTGCCGGTTTTGAGGCGGTGGGCATCAGCGACACGATCGCAGATCCCAGCGTGACGGAAGGGATGCCGCCCATCAGCGTGGAAGAACCAACCGTGCGTATGACGTTCGGCGTGAACACATCGCCGTTTGCCGGGCGCGAAGGCAAGAGCGGGTGGGGCACATCCCGCCGCCTGCGCGAACGGCTGGAAACCGAGACGCGCAGCAATGTGGCGCTGCGCGTGGCAGATGGCGACTCGCCGGATCGTTTCGTCGTCTCTGGGCGCGGGGAACTGCACCTGGGGATTCTGATTGAGACGATGCGGCGCGAGGGGTATGAATTTGAGGTCAGCAAGCCGGAAGTGATCTTCCGCGAAGACCCGGAAACCGAGCAACTGCTGGAACCGGTGGAAGAAGTTCATATTGAGGTGGCGGACGACACCGCCGGGCGGGTGTTTGAACTGATGGGCGCGCGGCGCGGCATCATGATTAACATGTTCAGCGAGAACGGCACGACCTACCTGGAATACCACGCGCCCACGCGCTTCCTGATCGGGTTCCAGTCACAGTTCATGCGCGCCACCAGCGGCATGGGGCAGGTTCACACGCTGTTTCATGGCTATGAACCGGTGGCGGGGCAAACGCCGAACCGCCAGTTCGGAAGCCTGATCGCGGATCAGCCGGGCACGGCGACGGCCTACGCGCTCGTCAGCCTGCAGGATCGCGGCACCTACTTCATTGATCCGGGCACCGAGGTGTATGAAGGGATGGTTATTGGCGAAAACGTGCGCGCAGACGATCTCAGCGTAAACGTGGCGCGCGCCAAACACCTGACGAACTTCCGCGCGAAACCGTCTGAAACCACAGACGGCCTGACCCCGGCGCGCCGCCTGAGCCTGGATGACTTCATCGAGTTTATGGCAGAAGACGAGCTGCTGGAAGTGACGCCAGACAGCCTGCGCCTGCGCAAGCGCATTCTGAATAACGAGCTGCGCATTAAGACAGAGAAAGCCAAGCGGAAGATGGTGGAGGGCGCATAAACGCGCCCCCACCGCCCCTGGCTGGGG
>CAZQIJ010000755.1:0-1878 GCA_964592955.1 uncultured Anaerolineaceae bacterium | reverse complement strand
TTCCACGCAGCAGAAGTGCCGCTGCAAACGGCGACCAGCGCCCTGATGGTGATGGAACTGGCGCTGGAAGCGGCACGTACCGGCAATACCAACGCCATCACGGATGCAGCCACTGCAACGCAGCTCGCACATACCGCCATTGCCGCCGCTGGCTATAATGTGGCGATTAACCTCAGCAGCCTGCCGGATGGCGAGCGCAAGGAAGGGATTGCCGACGCGCTGAGTACGGTCAAGACGCGCGCCGCAGCGCTGCTGGCTGAACTGCCCGGCATTCTGCACGACCGCGCACAGATTAACGCCTGATGCACTGAATGATGCACTGAACAAGGAGCAGCAGCCATGACCACAACATCCGCACATCCCCGCCCGCTGAGCGCGCCGCGAGGCACAGAATTGACATGCAAGAACTGGCTCATCGAAGCGGCCTACCGCATGCTTCAGAACAACCTTGATGCAGCCGTGGCCTTCGACCCCGACCATCTGATCGTTTATGGCGGACGGGGACGCGCCGCCCGTAACTGGGACGCGCTGGAAGCGATCCTCGAAGCGCTTAAGCGGCTGGAACCTGACGAAACACTGCTTGTGCAGAGCGGTAAACCTGTGGCAGTGTTCCGAACGCACGAAGACGCGCCGCGCGTGCTGATCGCCAACAGCAATATTGTCCCGGCCTGGGCTACGCAGGAGAACTTTGACCGCTGGGAGCGCGAAGGCCTCATCATGTATGGCCAGATGACCGCAGGCAGTTGGATTTACATCGGCACGCAGGGTATTCTCCAGGGTACCTACGAGACTTTTGGAGCACTGGCCCGCCAGCACGGGTGGGGAAGCCTGAAAGGCAGGTTCATCGTTACAGCAGGTCTGGGCGAAATGGGCGGCGCGCAGCCGCTGGCCGTCACGATGAACGAAGGGGTAGGGCTTTTCGTGGAGATTGACCGCTGGCGCGCCGAACGCCGCCTTGCCCTGCGCCAGATAGACCGTATCAGCGATACGCTGGAAGAAGCCATGACATGGATCGGGGAGGCGCTGGCAGCGCAGCAGCCGCTGTCTGTGGGGTTAATCGGCAACGCTGCGGAAATCCTTCCTGAACTGGCGCTGCGCGGCGTGGTGCCAGATGTGGTCACCGACCAGACCTCGGCGCATGACGTGCTGTATGGCTACATCCCGGCAGGGCTGACGTTGGACGAAGCCGCCGCGCTGCGGCGCGATGATCCCGAAACCTACAAGCAGCGCGCGATGGCCAGCATGGCACGCCATGTGGAAACGATGCTGGCCTGGCAGAACAAGGGCAGTGTCGTCTTTGATTACGGCAATAATCTGCGCCAGCGCGCCTACGATTATGGCGTGACCAACGCATTTGACTATCCCGGTTTTGTACCGGCCTATGTTCGCCCGCTGTTCTGTGAAGGCAAAGGCCCGTTTCTTTGGGTTGCGCTTTCCGGGGACGCGGAAGACATCTACGCGACGGATCGTGCCATCATGGCGCTGTTCCCGCAAGACGCACACCTGCACCGCTGGCTGAAGATGGCGCAGGAGCAGGTCGCATTCCAGGGGCTTCCCGCTCGCATCTGCTGGCTGGGTTACGGTGAACGCGCACAAGCCGGCCTGCGCTTCAATGAGATGGTGGCACGCGGCGAGGTTAAGGCACCCATCGTGATCGGGCGCGATCATCTCGACAGCGGCTCTGTGGCCAGCCCCAACCGTGAAACCGAAGGCATGCGCGACGGATCAGACGCGATTGCGGATTGGCCGCTGCTCAACGCGCTGCTCAACGCAGTGGGTGGGGCAACCTGGGTGAGCCTGCATCATGGCGGCGGCGTGGGCATCGGGTACAGCATCCATGCCGGGCAGGTGATTGTTGCCGACGGCACCGAAGCCGCC
>CAZQIJ010000754.1:1429-1882 GCA_964592955.1 uncultured Anaerolineaceae bacterium | reverse complement strand
GCGCTGCATGGCCTGATTCAGCGGGCGGGGCTGCTGGGGCGGGTGGCGCTGGCGGCGCTGCTGCTGGTCTACTGGGCGGCGCTGCTGCGCGACATCGAAGCGCGCTACACCCGTGACGATTACGAGGTGCTGCTTCGCTCCGTCCGCCACATCTCAGCGGATCCCGTGTTTTTCGTCAGCGATGACCGCTATCCGCTGGTGTATTACTATCTGGGCGACGAACACGCGCGGGGGCTGCCGGTCACGGGCGGCGACACCGGGCTTAACGAGGCGCTGCTGCGCGACATCGTGGGCGATGCGCCGCGCTTCTGGTTCGTCAGCATCGAAGCGCACCTGCAGGATCCGAATGGTCTTGTCTCAGCGTGGATCGAGGCGCGCTACACGCGGCTGGTTTCGCTGGCTGCCGGCCACAACAGCGCGCGCCTCTACACGTCTGACAGCGCAGACCGCGCG
>CAZQIJ010000754.1:0-1419 GCA_964592955.1 uncultured Anaerolineaceae bacterium | reverse complement strand
GGCTTCGGCCGTCTCGATAGACGGAGAGCAGTTCCGCGCCCGCGGCCACGATCTGGTGCTGCCGGTGGGGCCGTCCACCGGCGAAGCCCGCCCCGGTGATGTCGCCCGCGTGGGGTATGTGGGGCGCGTCGCGCTGCGGCACGAGGCGGACGGCGGCGAAATCGTGACGGCGGCGCACGTCTCGCGCGTGGCGGAAATCCCCATCTACCCGGCCTATCCGCCTGGTGATTACACGCTGCGGGCGTTGCCGGGCGTATTTCCACTGCGCATCACCCACACGCAGCCCACGCCGTCCAATCCCCCTGACTCGCTGCGCGCGGATTTCGGCCCGCTGACGCTGCTCGGCTACGAACCGGCGACGCTGCGCGCGGCGGCTGGCGGCCAGCTTGACCTGACGCTGTATTGGCGCGCAGACGATGTGACAGCCGTCAATTACACCGTCTTCGCGCATCTGCTCGGCCCGTTCCGGGCGGATGGCCCGGTGTGGGCAGGCGATGACAGCTATCCTGCCCAAACGCCCACCAGCGCGCTGTGGCCGGGGCTGACGTTCAGCGACGCGCGCACGCTGCGCGTGCCGCCAGACATGCCGCCGGGAATGACAGAAATCGAAATCGGCCTGTACGATCTGGAAACGGGGGAGCGGCTGCCCCTGCCCGATGGCAGTGACCGCGTGCTGATTTCCGGGGTGGAGATCACGCAATGAGGTTTGCGCCAGCGGCACTTCTGGGCACCGCAGCATGTGCCCTGCGCCGCATGCCGTGATACAATCAATGCGTGTTGATCCGCAAACCGACATGCGCAGGGATGGGCAGCGCTCCCGCCGGGTTTGCGCATATTACCCTGACTTGCTAAAGATGAGGGCGTTTGCCCGCCCATTCTCATCACGTTTTCGTCTTGTCCATCAGTCCATCAGCCCAGGATAACAGCGCGTGTGGAGATTCCTGTCATGATTGGTTCACGGCGTACACTTGCGGTTCTGGTCATCCTGCTGACGCTGGGCTTTGCCCAGGCTCCCGCGCCACAGGCTCCCATCGTCCACGACGACGGCGGGCCGGTCATGCTGAGCGGCGAAGCGTCCTACACCTTTCCGTATTTCGGCCTGTTTCTGCCGCAGCCGTATGTCGTCCTGTACGATGTTTCCGGGCTGCTGATTGAGCGCGACCCGGACTTCGTGCCGTCCGAAGCGTCGCAGGTCTTCGGGCGCATCACCAGCGACCCGCTCACCTCACCCTTCAGCTATGAACTGCCGCTGCCGGTGATGCCGCGCGGGGAATTCCGCGACGTGGACCAGGACGGCAGCGCCGACCCCGGCGTGATGATGTTCCTCGTGGCCGTCGTCTCTAACACCTGGGGCACCCCTTATCTGGAGCAGCGCGACGGCTACAGCGCCGGGATCCTCACCTCCGGGCAGATCAGCGC
>CAZQIJ010000753.1:0-1883 GCA_964592955.1 uncultured Anaerolineaceae bacterium | reverse complement strand
CGCGATAACCGCCTGGAAGGGCTGGCCGACCTGCGCGATGAATCAGACCGGCAGGGGCTGCGGCTGGTGGTGGAGCTGCAGCGCGGGGCAGAGGCCCCGGTGGTGCTGGCCAACCTCTACCGGCTGACGCCGCTGCAGGATACGTTCAGCATCATCATGCTGGCGCTGGTGAACAACGAGCCGCGCGTGCTGAACCTGAAGCAGGCGCTTAAAGTGTACCTGGATCACCGGCTGGAAGTGGTGCGCCGCCGCAGCGCCTACGATCTGGCGCGCGCGCGTGACCGGGCGCATATCCTGGAAGGGCTGCTGAAGGCCATCGACAGGATGGACGAGGTGGTGGCCACCATCCGCAAATCGCGCGATGCCGATACCGCCCGCAAAGCGCTCATCAGGCTGCTGGAGATCAGCGAGGCGCAGGCCACCGCCATCCTGGAGATGCAGCTCCGGCGGCTGGCGGCGCTGGAAGCCAAAAAGATCCGCGAAGAACACAAAGAGAAGCTCCAGCTCATCCAGTATCTGGAAGGGCTGCTGGACAGCCCGGAAAAGCAGCGCAGCGTGATCGCCGAAGAGCTGACGACCATCAAGCAGGCCTATGGCGACAAGCGGCGCACGCTCATCGCCGGGATGACCGCCGAAAGCGCCCGCCTGGAAGACCTGCTGATGCCCGAAGCCCCCGCCTGGGTGGTGCTGACCACCGGCGGCAGGTTATCGCGCCTGCACGATGGCGGCGCGGCCCCCACCGTCGCCTCGGCAGATACGCCGCGCTACGTGGAAGACTCGCAGCCGCCGCTGATCCTGCTGGAAGCGGCCACCAGCCATGTGCTCTACCTGTTCACCGCAGGCGGGCTGTGCGCCACCGTGCCCGTCCACCAACTGCCGGAACTGGAAGACTTCAGCGAGGGGCAGGCGTTCCACGAGCTGTGCGCGCTGCCAGCAGACGCCAACGTGATGGCGGCGGTGGCGCTGCCGCCAGGCCAGGAGAGCGGCTACCTGTTTCTGGCCAGCACCAATGGCGACGTGAAGCGCATCCGCGTGGGCGATCTGCCGGGCGTGACGACCAACGTCTTCAGCGTGATGAACGTGGGCGAAGGTAACGCGCTGGGATGGGTGATCCCCACCGACGGCCACCAGGAGATCGTCCTGACGACCAATATGGCGCAGGCCATCCGCTTCCCGGAAAGCGATGTGCGCCCCACAGGGTTACCTGCCGGGGGCATGCGCGGCATCAAGCTGGCAGAGCAGCGCGCCTGGGTGGTGGGAACCAACATCGCGCGCGAAGGCGAATACATGTGGACGATCACCGAGGACGGCATCGCCAAGATCTCTGAAATCGCAGAGTACCCGCTGCAAGGGCGCGCGGGCGGCGGCGTCATCACCATGCGCCTGCCGAAGTCCAGCCGCGATGTGGTGGCCAGCGCCACCGGCCCCAAAGACTCGCCCATCATCATCCTTACCAACCAGCACCGCCCCTACATGCGCACGCTGGGCGACGCGCCTTATGTGATCCGGGGGCGCGCGGGCGGCAATTTCGCCATCAGCGGGACGAAACCGGGCGAGGTCGTCACGCGCGTGGTGCAGTATCAGCCGCGCTGGACGCCGCCAGACAGCAACGGAAACGGCGACGCTGTCGGCGACACTGTCGGCGAGCCGGGCGGTGAGCCGGGCGGTGAGCCGGGCGACGATCCCACCAACCGCAACGGTACGGGCGCAGCGTGAGGGCGTGCGGGCGTGCGGGCGCGGTAGGGACAACGCCTGCGTTGTCCGCGTTGCGGTCGGCGGGCGGGCGCGGCAGGCCGCGCCCCTACAGCGTCATTTCGTAGGGGCGGAACTTGTCCCTCTACCCACTTTAGTGGGTGTACAACCGGAACATGACCAGACCAAGC
>CAZQIJ010000752.1:0-1892 GCA_964592955.1 uncultured Anaerolineaceae bacterium | reverse complement strand
GCCAGGGCCAGGCCGCGGCGGTTGGTAAAGACGATGTCGCAGGCGCGCAGGCTGGTCAGCAGCGCCTCGCCCCGGGTGGGTGAGCTGCCCTCCAGGTCGAAGGCAGCCTGGCCGCCATTGGCCACGTGACGCTGCCCCAGCAGATTCTGGCCGGCGAGGTGCAGCAGGTGGTGAGGCGGCGGCTGGACCGTCTGCCGCAGCGCGTGCGTGCCTGGCTGCGGCGGGTGGCTGTGGCGGGTCGCCAGCTCGACCTTGCGGTGATCGACGCCATGAGCGGCGCGGATTTCGCGCAGCACCGTGACGATTATCTGCTGCCGTGTGCCAGCGCGGCAGTGCTGGAAGTGGTGGATGGCGTCTGGCGCTTCAGCCACGATAAAATCCGCGAGACGCTGCTGGCCGATTTGGGCGTGGACGAACGCGGGCGGCTGCACGGGGAGGTCGCGCGGGCCATAGAGGCGATCCACGCGGGCGATGCGGCCTACCACGAACTGCTGTTGGAGCACTGGCACGAGGCCGGTGACCTGGACAAAGCGCTTCAGTACCTTGTGCCGGTGGCAGAATTTCTCATCAGCTATAATGCAGACTATGCGCGGGCGCAGTTTCTGGTATCGCGTGGGCTGGCGGCTCTGCCGCCGGAGGATGGCCGCCGCGTGCCGCTGCTGAACCAGTATGGCCTGGCCTACCGGTTCACGGGCCAGATGAACGAATCCAACGATTTTCACGCGCAGGCGCTGGCACTGGCGCGGCAGATCGGCGATCAGAAGGGGATTGCCGAAAGCCTGTACTGGCAGGCATCGCAGGCCATGGACCAGAGTCGGTTTGCGGAGGCCGAAAGCTGCCTGAGGGAGGGCCTGCCGATTGCGGAGGCAGCAGGCGACACGAAAGGTGTTGCGCGCAGCCTCAACGGTCTGGGCTGGCTGGCGATGATCGCGCACGATTATCGCACGGCAGAAGATTACCTGCGGCAGGCGATGGCACAGAACCTGGCGATGGGCGACCAGCGCGGCGTTTCGTCCTGCCTGTTTCACCTGGGGCTGGTCTTCACGTACCAGCACGAATACGACAAGGCGGAGGACTGCCACCAGCAGAGCCTTGTCATCGACCGAGCGGGGGGCGACCTGCTCGGCATCGCCATGAACCTCGAATCACTGGGTATCCTGGAAGACGATTTCGGCAGAAAGCGCTATGCGTCTGCGCTCAGCTATTACCGCCAGGCGCTGGCGCTGCTGAAGCAGATGGGGGATCTGTGGGATCTGGCCAACACGCTGACGAACCTGGGCTTTCTGTACCTGCGGATGGGGGATGACGGCCAGGCCGTGCCCACCCTGCGCGAGGCGCTCTCGTTGTCGGTGACGGTGGGGCGGCGCGAAAGCATGGTCGAGGCCATTACGGCCTTCGCCCTGCTGGCGCTGCGGCGCGGCGAGGTTGTGCGCGCGGCAGCGCTGGCCGGGCTGGTGCGCAATCATCCAGACGCCGATCCAGACGCGAACCCGGTGCGGCTTGGGGCGGTGCTGCCCGGCCTGGAAGAAAAGCTGAGCGCCAACGCGCTGGAAGAGGCCCTGAAGCGCGGCGAAGCGCTGGACCTCGATACGGTTGCGGCGGCGCTGCTGGCGGAGTATGGGGAATGAGGGAGGCTGCGCCGCGTCATTACGCTGTGGGGACGCATGGCGGCGCGCCCGACCCCAACGCTACGTGTAGGAGGGACAGCCAACGGAATGTAAGGGTTGTGGTCGGCGGGCGCGGCAGGTGCGCAATCGCCCTCACCCCCTCGTTCCCCCTCTCCCCACCGCTGCGCGGCTAGGCGAGGGGGCAGGGGGTAGGGCTGGCAACGCGTGGCGGCAGGGTAGGGACAACGCCTGCGTTGTCCGGGTTGAGCGCCGCACAGGTGCCAG
>CAZQIJ010000751.1:0-1905 GCA_964592955.1 uncultured Anaerolineaceae bacterium | reverse complement strand
CGGAGAGGACATGTCGCAGAATTTCCCGCATCACGTCGGCATTCGCCTGACACCAGCCGAATATGAAGGGCTGCAAAAGCTGGTGGTCGCCGCCGGGCATAATCAGTCTGAGGTGATCCGCTTTCTGTTACGCACGGCTGCCCAGCGCATACAAATCAACGTGCTGGTCGAGCGTTTGCCGACGCCATTGTTCGGGTGCCATGTAGCGCCCCGTGCCTGCCGGTTTGCCCTCATCGGTCAGACGGTCATCGTCTCCACTAGAACTGAAGACCAAACCAAAATCGGCGAGAAACAACCGTCCTTCATCGTCTAACAAAATGTTCTCTGGCTTTACATCGCGGTGTAGGATGCCGCTCTTCTCATGGACATAATCCAGCGCCGCGCCTATCTGCTCTAGCCATGGAAGGAACACCTTGACTGTTATTCTAGCACGAGTACACGTCGCACGCCTTAATGGATCCCCTCTGTAGCGTGCATTCAACCGACGTAGGACACTATGCACATCCAGGTACGACCGATTCTGAACCAGGTGTCAACGTCCAGAGGTACGGGTTCGCGCACACGGATATCGTTGAAGAACGAGTCCACGGAATGGATGAAAGACCCGTTGCGGCTGTCAGCATCAATGAGCCACCAGCGGTTATCACGGAAGGTCAGGTGAGCGTGTACGCGTGAAACCAGGGTATCTGTGCTAAGCCGAATGCTGCAACTATCCATGCGTCCAATTGAGAGCGTCCACCTGTTTTCCTCCACTTCACCATCGCCTGCAGCAGTGGTGCGTTCAATCAGAAGCCCATCTTCTACCCCAGACATCATCTCAATCTGGATCTTCCAATCTGTTGGCTCCATTCAATCCCCTTTATCAAGTGTGCTTATTCCAGGTTATTGTCTGTCTCATCTGGTGATGCTGTGGCTGAATCGCGTATTTCGCGCTGTTTTGTCCTGAGGTATTCCAGGGCCGCAGCACAGATCAGAAGCATGATGCGTCGTTCATGAAGCGGCAGATGGCGTCGTATCATGTTCCGAAGTGCCGTTAGGGCGAGAACGATGTAATATTCACCCCAGTCGTCAGGATTGGCCAGTAGTTCACCTGCGATTTTCCGGACGGTGCGTAGTGGCTCGTGTACCCCTGCCAGAAGTGACTGCGCTGAAGGGTCTTCTCCCTGGTAGAACCGCCACACATCCAGCGTCAGACCGCGTTGGTCTTCCCATGTCGCACATGCCTTCGAAGCGTGCGCGATCAGATGCAGTTCCAACGTCGCCCAATCCGATACTGCGTGACCATCGCGGGTATACGCAAAATCGGTCAGAACAGCGATGTCTCCTGGACCAACGAGGATGTTTGTGGGTGTGAAGTTACCGTGAATCGTACACATCATCCCTGTGACTTGAAGCTCAAGCAGCGCTTCGTAGGCATAGAGCGGATTTGGAAACTCAAGCGGGTTAACTCTGAGCGTTTGACGAGTCGGGTCAAAATCAGGGTCAAGCGCGCGGATCGCATCCGCAATTTCATCTCGACGGGTTCTCCAGACCTGTCCCGCAATGCTTTCAACAATCTCCCCACGAAAGTAGGAAGACCTGAGCAGATCCACATTACGCAGGTCAATCTGAAAGGCGGCTCCTGGAATGTCCAGCGCGGCAGCAAGCCGTACTTCTCTGCGTTCAGCATTGATGCGGAAAATCGTGAAATTCTCGACGATGACCGGTGAACCCACCTCAAGTCCGTCAAGTTTCCTGACGTTCACGGGTAAGCGGATACGAAGCGGATTTCCCTGAGCCTGCTCCGGAGCAAGCGTTTCGAGCGTGAGCACTGGGGGCAGCATCCAATCGTACTCGCGCCAGACCTGAAACCGGAAGGGACGGCCCTGCTGCCACCATCGCGTATAGGTTTTGTAGAGCACGTCA
>CAZQIJ010000750.1:0-1913 GCA_964592955.1 uncultured Anaerolineaceae bacterium | reverse complement strand
GCCCCTGGCACGAATGCGGCGCTCAACCCGGACAACGCAGGCGTTGTCCCTACCCAGCCCCCACGCCTTACCAGCCCTCACCCCCTGCCCCCTCTCCCCGCCGCTGCGCTGGGCGAGGGGGAAAATACCGACGGCTACAGGGAAATGATCCCGGTGGCGACGGGCGATTGCGCTGTAGGGACGCGGCCTGCCGCGCCCGCCGCCGACCACAACCCGGACAACGCTGGGAGAGGGGGACTGAGGGGGTGAGGGCAAAACCGCCGCGCCCGCCCGCCGCCCCGGACACCGTATGTCGCACGGGCGCGTTTTGGCGGGCGGTTCACGCGCGTATGGTTCACGAACCGCCCCTACGATTGTGCGTATTCGTTTTGGTTTGTCCATGAGTGGGAGCAGTTGCAGGGGCAGCAGGAATTTACAGCCTTGTTACGAGTCCTTTGTGAGAAATCCGCTATAATTCTAACAAAGCAGAAGTATTCCCGTCACAGTCAAGGAAGAGATTATGACCACCAGAACCTTATTTCGCATCAGCCTCGTGATCTTTAGCGTGCTTATCATCTCGACGGCTATCGCCCAAACCAACAGCCCCACGTGCCCGGCGCTGGTCACCCTGGCGCTGGATGCCACCGACCAGGCGTGCGCCGAAACCGGGCGCAACCAGGCCTGCTATGGCAACATCAACATCATGGCGCAGGGGGTGAATGAAACTGCCCTGGACTTCGATGGTGTGGGAGACAAAGCAGACCTCACCGCCATCCAGTCGCTTGAGCTGAGCGGGCTGGACGAAGCCAGCGAGCAGTGGGGCGTGGCGCTCATCCGCGCGCAGGCCAATCTGCCGGATACGCTGCCGGGGCAGAACGTGACGTTTCTGCTGTTTGGCGATACGTATATCGAAACCCAGGTCGGCGAGACGATAGAGGTTCCGGCCAGCGCGCTGGTGGCGGCCAACGTGCGCCTTACGCCCGGCAGCGCTGGCGCGGTGATCGGCTCGCTGGCGGCTGGTACGCCGGTGGTGGCCACAGGCCGCGCTACCGCAGACGGCAGCGCCTGGGTCAGAATCCGCTATGCGGCGCACCAGAACCTGACCGGGTGGGTGAGCGGCGATCTGCTGGCGGTGACCACCGATGACCTGCCAGAAGTGACCACAGACTCGCGCAATTTCAACCCGATGCAGGCTTTCTACTTCACGACCGGGGTGGGCGAAGCCACATGCGAAGAAGCGCCGCTGGACGGCCTGGTGATTCAGACTCCGCGCGGCGCGGGGCGCGTTTCGCTGCTGGCCAACGGCGTCTCGATCTCGCTGGGGTCCACCGCCATACTCCAGGCCAACCAGGATGTGGGCATGAATATCTTCATGCTGCAAGGCGACGGCGTTGTGTATGCCGACGGCGTCACGCAGAACGTCCCCGCCGGGAGCTTCACCAACCTGACGCTGGATGAAAATGGCATGGCGGATGGCGGCCCGGCTGCGCCCCTGCGCTTCAATTATCAAGACTACGACAACCTGATTAGCCGTCTGGGTCTCATTGACCCAATCCCCACGCTGACCAATACCCCGCGCCCGACGGCCACCTACACCGCAACGGTCACGCCAGAAGCGTCCAACACGCCGCAACCAGACGCGCCGACCCAGGTACCCACCACCGAAAGCACGGCGGATCCGCTGCCCTGATCGCCGCCGGGGAACCGATTACGCTGTAGGGGCGGACCAGGTACCTCTACCCACTTTAGTGGGTGTACAAGCGGAACATGAACAGATCAAGTACTAGCCGGGGGAACCCTTCCCCCGGCACAGAGGCGGTCGGCGGCGGCGGGCGCGCCGTTGCGCGCCCCTACAGCGCAATCGCCTGTCGCCACCGGGACCATTCCCCTGTAACGGTGGGCATTCCCCCCTCGCCCAGCGAAGCGTTGGGAAG
>CAZQIJ010000749.1:0-1916 GCA_964592955.1 uncultured Anaerolineaceae bacterium | reverse complement strand
GTACCAGCCATAGTAGGGACGAGATGCTGTTCGGCGCTGCATCGTCTGCCTACGAACAGCACGCGGCATCGCAACCACAGGTTTGCGAACGGACGCCGTCGGTGCAGCAGCCGTCGCCACACCCGCAGTCCTGTACTGCGGCCTGTGCCACCGTTGGCGCAACCATCACCAAAGCCTGCTGCGGCGCGGGGCCACTGACGGCAATCCTGTCAAACGTCAGGATCGGAGACGCAGTTGAGGCCGGGGCGCAGCACGCACTGCCATCGGCCAGATCGGTGCTGCACACCCCTGTTTCTGGCAGGTTTAACTGCACATCTCGCGCGGCTTCCCAATCGCCCGCCAGCGCAGCCACCACCGAACGCACCTGTTCATAGCCTGTTGCCAGGAGGAAGGTGGGCGCGCGCCCGTAGCTCTTCATGCCGACGATGTAGAAATCCTGCTCCGGCTGGCGAAGCTCAGCTTCTCCGTGAGGGCGCACCGTGCCGCACGAGTGAACGTTGGGGTCAATCATCGGCGCAAGCAGACGCGTGCTTTCAAGCGACGGATCGAGGTCAAGCCGCAGTTCGCGCAGCATCGCCAGGTCAGGACGCGCACCGGTGGCGACGATGATTTCATCAACCTCTAGGGTCTGCGCGCCGTGATCTGTTTCGCCGGTGACGTTGAGGCCCGCTTCTGCGCCTGTCACTTCCCGAATGCGGAACGGGGAAACGATCCGCACAACCCCTGCTTCAACCGCTTCCTGCATCCGCGTGCCCAGCCGACCGCGTGCGGGGAGCGCGTCGTCTGCACCGCCGCCATAGACCCTGCGCAGATTATCCCCGCGCATCGCCCACAGGATCGCGGTATCTGGGGCGGTCTGCGCCAGCGCAGCCAGATCGAGCAGCGCATTCAGCGCAGAGTGCCCGCTGCCAACAACCATCACGCGCTTGTTGGCGTAGCGTTCGCGTGCGCCGCCCAGAACATCAGGAATGCCATAGGCGATTTTATCTGCGTAACGCTTCTCGCCCACAGCCGGCAGCCCATTCGCGCCCATCGGATTCGGCTGCTGCCACGTGCCCGACGCATCAATCACGGCGCGCACTTCGATCAGGGACTCGCTCACAGATCCGTTCAGCGCTGCGTCGGAAGTGTTGTCACCGTTGGTGTACACCACATGCAGAATGAACGGTGCCGCTTCGCGCCCGCTGTCTTTCATTTTGTCCATGTGACGGCGGCTGATGGCGACAACGCGCGCGTTCAGATGCAGATGCGGCGTGATTTCTGGCAGCGCCGCGAACGGCTGCATAACCTTTTCCACCAGTTCTCCGCCAGTCGGCAGTTCATCCAATGGCGGCATCTGCCAGCCGTGGGACTCCAGCAGCCGTTTGGTCGCACTGTCGATGGTGAATTCCCAAGGGGAGAACATGCGGACGTGTGCCCAGGCGCGTACATTCGCACCGACAGCGGCGGCGGCCTCGAAGAGGATGGGGGTTTCGCCGCGTTCCAGTAGATGGGCGGCGGCAGCCAATCCAACCGGACCGGCACCAATAATGGCAACAGGGAGCGCGTGGTGCGCCATAGGAAATGCTCCTTTTATCGCAAAAATGCGATAGATAAACAGACAAAAAAGCCGCTCCGCAGTGCAGAGCGCGGTCAGGCCTTCATCGTAGAAAGACGATGAAGCGACGGGCAAAGAGTAAGTGAACCCGATCTGCGCGTACATCAGCAAGCTGCAAATAACGGGGTGCAGCGGGCTTAACGCCCTGCCGGGGTCATAGGGGCAGCGCCCCTGAACCCGTCACATCACGCTTGTTCTTGTACCAAGTACAACCACAGAAAAAGTGTTGGATGGCGTCCCGCAAATTGACGCAGAACATCCTACAGGATTTATCTGTCTGTACTTATGGATCAACCCATTTAAATCCGCCTGATTTTGT
>CAZQIJ010000748.1:0-1917 GCA_964592955.1 uncultured Anaerolineaceae bacterium | reverse complement strand
GAAAGCGGCGCGCCTGGCACTGGGGGCCGGGCTGGATAACCTCGTCCCCAATCCGTTAGGCGCGTGGAAAACTACCCGCGATTTTCCTGGCTTTGCGCCCAGATCTTTCCGTGAGCTGTGGCGTGAGCGCCAGCACAGGGCGCAATCGCAATCTGGCAGAAAGGCGAACTCTGATGACCAGTCGTGATCGCATTCTTCAGCGCCTCCGCGCCGCACAGGTGCCGTTTGCAGACCGTGCGCCCATAGCGCACCGGCGCAATGTAACCCTGGTTGAAAACCAGGACGTAGTGAAGCTGTTTATCGCGGCGGCTGAAGCGCTCTCGACCCGCGTCAGTCTACCGGTCAGCGAGGCCGATGCCATCCACGGTATTCTGGACGTAATAGGCCGTGACCAAACTATCCTGGCGTGGGATTTCGACCAGATTCCGCTGGCCGGGCTGCGCGACGCGCTGGCGGCTGCTGGCGTACAGGTGGCAGATGCGCACGATGGCGCGGTTCGGGTAGGAATCACAGGGGTGGATGCCGCACTGGCAGCGACAGGGAGCATTGTCGTCTCTGCCCAACCCGGCAGGCCACGAACCGTCTCGCTGCTTCCGTATGTCCATGTGGCTGTGGTGCGCCGTGAACAGATCTTTGCGCACCTGGAAGCCTGGACGCAGCACCAGCAAGCCCAGCCAGACGCGTTTCGGGCAAGCGGAAACCATGTCATCATCACAGGGGCCAGCCGCACCGCCGACATCGCAATGGAACTGGTTCTGGGCGCGCATGGGCCAGCGCAGCTTCACCTGGTGATTGTATAGGCTTATATAGGCTCATCCTGGCAGCAACGCCGGGGAGGCTGTCTCCCCGGCATCGGGAATCCTAACAGGACAACTCATGCCAATAGTGTAAGAACTGCGTACCTGGCACCCGCACCCGCTCTACAATCCGCCCGCCACCTCTAACACCTGCCCAGACACATAATTGGACAGCTCGCTGGCGAAAAACAGCAGCGGTCCGGCTGCTTCGTCCGGTGTCCCAGCGCGGCCTGCCGGAATCATCATAAACGCCATCTGGCGATTCTGATCCGGGATACCCAGCTTGATCTGTTTGCCGTCGCGTTCGGTGAAGTGCCCTTGTTCGTTGGACTGCGTCAGGCGCGTATCAATGAATCCGAAGGCCACCGCGTTGACCTGTACGTTAAATGCCCCCCATTCCCGCGAGAGCGTTTTGGTCATGCCGATGATACCGGCCTTGCCTGCCGCGTAATTCAACTGTCCGACATTGCCACGTGTGCCCGATGTGCTGCTGACATTGATAATCTTGCGCGGTCTTGCTTTGCCGGATTCAGTTTGCTCTTTCTTGGCCTGCTCGCGCATGTAGGGCGACACCGCCCGAATGAGCATGAACGGCGCGGTGAGATGAATTTTCAGCATGGCTTCCCACTGCGCGTCGCTCATTTTGTGCGCCATGCCGTCCCAGGTGTACCCGGCGTTGTTGACAAGGATATCGATACCGCCAAAGGTGCTAACGGTCTGTCCAATCAGATCTTCGATTGCGCCCGCGTCGGTAACGTCCGCTGGCACCACCAACGCCTTACCACCTGCGTCTGTGATGCGGGCCGCAGTTTGTGCAGCAGGCTCTGGGTCGATGTCAGAGACGATCACTTTCGCGCCGTGTTCGGCGAACAGCAGCGCCGCCGCCGCCCCTATACCGCGCCCGCTGCCGGTAATAATCGCTACTTTATCTTCTAAAAGTTTCATGAATAAATCCCCTTCTATAGTGTATTGTCAGGATCAGTCAGAACGGCCCGCAGGAACACATCCGCCATATGGCTGGCGATCTCATCACCGCTCAAACGGCCATCTTCACGGTACCATACACCTACCCAGTTGTGCGCGCCGAGCATCGTTTTGACGAAGATAGGGACATCCACAC
>CAZQIJ010000747.1:0-1920 GCA_964592955.1 uncultured Anaerolineaceae bacterium | reverse complement strand
ATTTACAAGTACCACAAAGCCCTGCCGCTGGAGGTCGTGCCGAGCTACGTTGCCGAGGAGATCACCTGGGACAACGTCGGTTTCCGGTTTCCTGCGCCGGAGATTGCCGCGTGTGTTGGCGTCGATCTGCGCGGGAAGTGCCTTCAGGACGAGAGGGGTAAACGCTATCCCGCGATCAGAGGCATCGCGTACCGCCTGTTGGGTCAGGGACACAAAGTCTGGCTCAGGCAGCGGACTTTCAACCACTACCGCTGTGAGTCCGAGGTGCGGGCAGCGGCATCTGAGCACAGCGCAGCAAAGCCGACAAAGTCCGTTGGTTTCCCGCACATCCAGAAGCCGAATTTCCGGGTAAATGAGCAGTTACACGCTGAAGACAAGCCGCAGCGTGAGATTGTCGTGCTGAAAGCTGCGTCTAAAGCAGAGACAATTCCGCAGGATACCGAAACAGCGCAGGGTAAACAGCGACGAGATACGAAAGTCATCGCTCGCACGGCTGCGGATGTCCACAAGCTGACCAGCGAGATCGACAAAGACCGCGCGATGAGTCAGCACAATGCCGAGCGCCTGGTCGAGCAGTATGGCGTCGAGAGCGTGGAGCGGGCTGTCAGGACGCTGTGGCATCTTCACAGGAAGGGCAGGGTGCAGAATCCGGCAGGCTTCATGGTGGTCGCAGCGCGAGCGATAACGCGGACACATCACGAGAACAAAATGGGACAGAAGAAAAACCTGTACACAAGGTTTGATTAACATACCCACGACCACAAGGTATTCGATGTGTACTCACCCAAGATTCTGGCCAACCGCTGCATCGCCACCCCATGCGGCGCACCACCCAGAAGATGCCTTGGTTCCCACCGGATTTCGACGGCGCGTCGCTGCGTCACCAGCTTTACACACTGGCGAACTGTGGTCGCCGCTGGTTGCGCTGGCAGCGTTCGATGGTGTGGTTTACGCCATCCAGCGCACTGCTGTCATCGATATAATGCACCGCTACGATGTGACATCGATTCCAATTCGTAGCTGCGAAAACTCTGCATACTCTACATGGAGACAGTGAAATCTGTGATGAGTATGCAGAGTATGTAGCGTTCTTTCGTGATGCGATCGCATTTCGGAAAGTCGCCGACACTGCTAAAATGGTCTGAACCGCCAGACAAATGAATTGCCATCAATGCCTTCTGTACCAGAATGAATGAAACAGCTTAATTTTCAAGTTTAGTGTAGATGAGCAGGGTGAAGAAGGATGGAACGCGGTGACACTTAACCCACGTCAGCAGTACACCCTGCGCTTTACAACGCTCTCACCTGAGTTGGTACAAAAAAGTTGCAACACAATGAGGCAATGGGCGGTGGGCATAATGGGAAAAGTGAGAACATGAGACAGGTGAAGCATAGACCTTGCAAAAAAGCCCGCAGAGAGGCAGATGTGTTGTGGGAACAGAATAAATCGTTGTGACAATCGTCGGTCTGATAACATTGGTTGTTTGTCTTTACAGCATGAAGCGGGTATTGATGCTAAAATGATGGCTCAAACAACCAATTACAAACACAGACGGTTATGACCTTACCTGACGACTTCATGCCACGTACACGACACATCTTGCTGCCACTGGTCGAAACGGAAGATGACCGTGAAGCATTATTGGCCGATGCTTTCTATCTATTGCCGGATTCGCGTCTCTATCACCTCATCAAGCGAGATGGCAGTCCGATGAGCTTCGCGACGCTTTGTATCAAGAAGCTCATTGATTATGGCTGTATCACGGATGACCTTCATGCCCTGGGAAAGCTGCTCAAGACGGCGATGCTGTACTGTGGCAAAGACAAACATCCTGAAATAAAGGTATTGATGGATAGCGTGAACCTTCGCTGCTCTGAAACTGTATCAGAGCCGACATCAGACCCGGAGCCGCCAGCCAC
>CAZQIJ010000746.1:0-1927 GCA_964592955.1 uncultured Anaerolineaceae bacterium | reverse complement strand
CTTTGAAGCGTCCTGGAAACCGCATTAAGTAGTCATAGGCAATCGAACCAGTCAAAACGACATTCATGAGCAGTCCTGCATAGAAGTTATAATGGAGATTTGGCGGTGTTATTATAAAGCAAGCGCGTCGCGTTTCTATGCTGAATCTTGCCAGATTGTTGTTTGAGGTAAAAAGGTGGCGTTTATGTCGTTATTTGATGGGCGGCGGTTAGCCGGAATCGCACTGGATGTGGACGGACTGCGGCGCGGTGTTTACAGTGACCGCTATTTCCACAACGTCGTTCGCATCCTCGAAGCACTACACCACCAAGGCTACACCTTCAGCGGTACCCCGAACCGCCCGTTTGACCAGCCAGTGGGCAATTTTCTGGTGGGTGACGTGCGTGTTGAGGCCCAGATCTTCAACCGCCGCAAACCGCGCGCCCTGGTAGGCGGTGTGGATGTGGCGCTGGCGATGCTGCGGCATGCGGCTGGCTGGTTTGATGCGGGGCAGTTTGTTGAAACCTGGGACCAACTGGACGTTGAAGCGGTGGAGGATGGCGTCCTCACCCATTACGATGGTGACCCGCTGCGTGTGGAAAGCGTGCTCAAAATCTGTGGGCGTTACCGGGATTTTGCGCTGCTGGAGACCACGCTGCTCGGCGTGCTGACGCGCATCAGCCGGATTGCCACGAATGTGTATGAGGTGCTTCAGGTCTGTAATGGCAAACCCGTATTGTTTTTCCCTGCGCGTTTCGACCTCCCCGAAGTGCAGACCAGCGATGGTTATGCCTATTGGCTGGGGGTGCAGCGCTACAACCGCGATACAGGGCACAATCTGCCAGCCATCGTCAGCACCGATGCCCAGGGCCGGTGGTGGGGCGGACACGGCGGGGGCACTGTGCCGCATGCCCTGATTGCGTGCTTTCTCGGCGATACCGCTGAATCGATGCTGGCCTTTGCCCGGTATCTTCCGGTGGAGATCCCGCGCATTGTGCTGGCGGACTTCAACAACGACTCCGTGCGCGATTCGCGCGCTGCGCTGGATGCCTTCTGGCCGCATTACCGTGCAGCGCTGCAAACACACGACGAAACCGAGATGCGGCGCTGGACCCTGAACGCGGTACGGTTGGATACCAGTCCTTCGCTGATAGATGCTGCCCTGCCCCCGGATTCAGAAGGCGGTGTAAGCCCTGCGCTGGTGCGGGCCGTGCGGCATGGGCTGGATCGTGCGTGGGAAAGCTGGGGAGAGACCGGCGCACTGGCAGAGGCAGCCCGTGATTACTGCCAACGGGTTCAGATTGTGGTTACCGGCGGCTTCAACCGGGATCGGATTGCACGTTTTGAGCGTGAAGACCTCCCGGTAGATAGCTATGGGGTCGGGTCTTCTTTTTTGCGCAACGACAGCGATACCGGTACAGATTTCACGATGGATATTGTGCGGCTTGAAATTCACGGGGAATGGGTCGATATGGCGAAGGTCGGGCGGCAGTCCGGCAGGCACCCAGGCCTCAGCCCGGTGGATCTACGCCAGTTCGGGTAGATGGTTTGTTGCCTGTGACCATAAGACGCGCCATCATATGCGGGTTGGCGACACAGATAGACAGAAGGCAGAATTTATGAAAACAATGTCGTTTGACTTTAATTCGCGGCGGTCTATGGTGACAGCGCGCCGGGGGATGGTTGCGGCCAATAATCCGCTCGCTTCGCAGGCCGGGCTTCAGGTGCTGCGTCAGGGCGGTACGGCAGCCGATGCGGCGGTAGCGGCGGCTGCCGTGCTGAACGTCACCGATCCAGCCTCGACTGGCATCGGCGGGGATTGTTTCGCCCTTTATTATGATGCCCGGACCGGCAGCGTCAGCGCGATGAATGGCAGCGGCCGCGCCCCCGCCGCACTGAGCATTGACCTGCTGCGCGCGCAGGGTATTCACGGCAGCAGCATTCCTGA